>NZ_CALLZT010000061.1:0-14845 GCF_937858515.1 uncultured Gordonia sp.
AGACCACCATCTGGGCCCACTCAACAGGCAACGGCCACCTCATGAAATTTTGAGGTTAGTATGGGCGGACAATTCCCTAGTTCACTATACGAGAATTTTATTAAAGTCGGGAAGGCGATTTATGATCGATCAGGCGCCACGAAGGAGACTCGCACCGTGCATCAGTTCGGAATATTCACTCTCGTGCTTCGATCTCTAGAGTCTCCGCTGCTTCTGCGTAGAGAGTGTCCCACCTGGCACCGACAACGATATTTGGCGGCCATGTCTGCCGGCGCCGGTAGTCGAAGAGTCGGACGCACGTCGCAATCACCTGTGGGAGGTCGAGGTACTCGCCCTTGTCGAGTAGTTGCAGGTCGACGAGATCGCGGGCGCGTTCACTTCGCTCACCAGAGACGGCGTGAAGCTTCTGCGCGACCTGGTGATCGGAGCGCATGACGGGGACCGCTTTCGGGGCTTCAAGCCCGACTTCGGTGAAGAGTTCGGCAAGGTCAGCCGCGAGTCGGTGCTCCGGCTCGTTGGCATCACCGATCTCGTTGTGCCCCAACTCGAACTTCACCGTGCACCACGGCCTGCCTCGGTAGTCGAGTTTCACGTCGAAAGGTTGCATGACATATGCCGTCGGCACCGCCGGCGGACGAGGGGCAGGCTTCTCGACCAGCCTTCCGGTGAAACCGGCCCACCCGGAGGCGAGCGACTCTTCGAAGTCGCTGCGGAATCGGGCGAGCGGCTGGACCCGTGCAGCGTCGAGGTCTTGCGTGAAGCGGGTGCCACGCGCGTACCGAAGCGCCATCGCACTTCCACCTTTGATCGCGCCCTCGGGCAGCATCTGGCCGATGACGACCAGTGCCATCGCGATCCGGCGCCGCAGCGCCAGTCCGTCGGCACCTTCGAGGTTGCGAATCCGCTGCTCCAGAGAGCGCACATTCGTAGGTGTGTTGGTGTAGCTCACGGCCGGAGTCCCTTCCGCACCCGCTGCCACTCGGCCGTCGTCAGCAGTCCCTCGCCGCGCGCCTGTTTGGCGGCGCTCAGAAGGTGTTCGGTCTCTATGCGACCGCGGCACTCAAGGATGGCATCAGCTATGGGCTGCGCTTCGAGTCCCTCGTAGAACGTTGTGCGCACACCGCCCCTCACCTGGGTCAGCTCGATGTATGGGGGCATCTTCGGACGGGCACGGCGGCGGACGGCGACCTTGATCTTTCGGGGATTCACGTCGGCGAGCCTGAACAGGGCAAGCACCGACTCGCCATGTAGGTAGGCACCCTCCCCCGCCCGCAGGAGCGCCTCAGCGAACTGGTCATAGGCGGTCGAAGGTATGTCCGGCACTCGGTAAAGCCCATAGGTGACGTTCACGAGTCCACCACGGGCGGCGAGCTTCGGCAGTTCGACCGTGGGCACGCCGGCGTCGGCGGCCTCTCTGGTCGTGACGTAACCGTAGTGATCGAGCGCGATCTCGCGCACGATCTCCCGGTACCTCATGCCAGCAGCCATGTCACAACACTACCGAAAACAGTAGTGTTGTGACAGCGCTAACGGAGCGTGTCCGTCTGAATGCACCTCGAACAACGAGCCAGCCCAACAGGAGGATGTATGTAGCCCCTTCGAGAGGCACCGCCAACGCGGGGCGCGTGCGTCCGGGCCTCAGTTCTCCGCGCACGGTGAGGCCTCGCCCGTGAAAACCCCACGCCAGCTGAAGTCTCCGGCCAGGACGTAGCGTCCCGACGCCGGGGTGCGGACCTGCGTCCAGCCGTCGACGGTGGCGGTGACGCACGCGCTGATCGCCGGATCGATCTCATCGCGGGCCGTGAGGTACCGGTTGGGCCGGATGCGGATCTCGTACGCCGCCGCCGCCGGCGCCTCAATCACCATCTGCGAGGGCGACTCCTCCACCAACCGGAGCGGTTCGGGCACGATCGCGGTGGGACCGGCCACCCGGTACAGGGCCCAGTCGTCGTTGCGCCAGGTCCGCGTCAGGTAGGGCAAGCCCGACTCGACGAGTTCGGCCTCGGCCTTCATCTGCCGCATCGGGGCAACTGACACGGCCACATAGGCGACGGCGTTGTCCGACAGCCACAGCCGGTAGCTGCCGGCGGTGAGCGCATCGGTCTCGTAGAAGATCGGGTTGTACCGGGCGTCGGACTGGTTTTCCCAGCCGCGTGCCAGTTTCACCGTCTTGGCGACCATGTGCGATCCGGCGTGGGTGGCCGCGTCGACGAGTTCGACCCGGTGGTTGGCCATCCCCGGGATCTTCTCCAACTGCTCGACGAGCGGTGCGTACGAGATCGCCGGGTCGTCGATGTCGGCCGCGGCGACCTGATCGGCGGCGGCCACGAACACCGAGTAGACCAGAGCCGGGGCGAGTGCGAGCGCCAGGAACCGCCACGGCCTGCGGGAGAAGAACAGCACCAGGCACGGCAGGACGAAACAGAAGAACCGGCTGAGGTTGGAGCCGACGCCCGTCGGGATCAGGAACAGCGCGAGCGCTATGGCCGTCGCGAGCAGCGGGATCCACACGGCGGTTTCGCGCACGACGTTCCCGATGAGGCCCGGATCGTCGTCGGGATCCCCGGATCCAGGTCGCAGAGCGACCCAGGCGCCGATCCCGATCAGCACACACCAGAACAGCGTCGTCGCCGGGAACACCTGCGATCCCGGCGCGCCGAACAGCGCGAACGGAACGAACACCCCCACGGCCGCGCCGATCAGCAGCGCCCACAACGCCGGGTCGGGCCTGGCGACATCGGGCCGGTCCTTGTCGGGAATCGCGGCGGTGTGATGCCACACCAGCCGGCCACCGTCATGCAGCGAACGGACGACGAACGGCACCACTGCCAGCCCGACGAACGCCGGGGCCAGGGCGCTGGCGCAGCCACCCAGCACCAAGGCGGCCGCACCGACGACCAGCATCCGCTGCGCGATCAGCACCACCCCGCCCAGCGTGATCGCCGCGGCCACCGCGAACGCGACACGTCCCGACATCATGTTGAGGACCGCGGTCGCGGCGATCGCCCACGCCAGCATCGTCGGGTGCGCGGCGCGTCGCGACAACGGGTACGCCAGCGCGGCGATGGCGATGGTGGACGCGCACAGCAGTGGGAGCGAACCGATCAGCGTCGACAGCTTCGGGACGATCAGCGAGTAGCTGCCGGGCGAGACGCCGCCGTACCAGCCGAACCAGTAGGCCAGCCCGACACCCGACCGGGCGGCGTCCTCACGGGCTAGCGCCGCCTGCAGATCCGACAGCGCCGGACTGACCAGAAGGAGCACGATGCTCGCCACCACCGCCGTCCCCAACGGCAGCCACGCCCGCCGGAACCGGGGACTCAGATGCAGGGGGGTGCTCACGACTCCGGGGTGGCTCGCTTCGCATCGCCGGACAGTTCCTGCCAGCTCATGCCGCTCAGCGGGGAATCCAGGTATCGCCGCCACAGATAGCGCAGCCCGTACGCGGCGGCCGCACCCGCGGCGAGCGTGGCCAGCCCGGCCACGACGTCGAGGAGGTAGTGATTTCCAGTGCCCATCACCACGAAGAACGTGGTGAACGGGTACAGGCAGCCGAGCACCCGCACCCAATGCCTACGTCCGAAGTGCACCAGCATTATGCCGCACCAGGCGGCCCAGGCGCAGTGCAGCGACGGCATCGCGGCGAACTGGTTGGACACCGCATCCGAGCCCGGGGCGCCGGACTCCGGCCACCAGCCCCACGACCCGGTCTTGGCCATGATGTCGACGAACCGTTCGTCGGCGAGCATCCGCGGCGGTGCGGTGGGCATCGAGTAGAACCCGACGAGCGCGAATCCCGTGGTCAGCACCAGCACCGAACTCATCAGCCGGTATCGGTGTCGATGTGCCACGAACAGCCAGATCAGTACGCCCGGGGTGACGATGAAGTGCAGCGACGCGTATTCGAGCGCGCTGAGCGCCGCGACGGGCGGGGTGTCGTTGACGAACTCGTTGAGCCAGCGTTCGAACGCGAGCCCGAACTCGTCCTCCCAGGCCAGGATGTCGCGACCGTTGCGGAACGCGATGCCCACATCGCCGTCTGCCATGTTGCGAATCATCGAATAGATCCCGTACAGGGCGCCGAGCACCAGAATCTCCACCCACCAGCGGGGGGCGACGAAATACCGCATCACCGCGGCGAAACCCCGGGGCATCCGGCCCAGCACATGCCAGAGCGTCCGGCCCGAACCCGCGCTGGAGGTGCGTGCGGCCGAGTCGACAGATGTTTCCGTCTCGGTCACGGTGTCCTCCTCACACAACTACGCGGGCTCACACGACTACGCGGGCACGGTGAACACGCCCTCACCCCCCTGCCGCCCGCCGACAGGTCAAGCCGCCAGCATACATCGGCCCCGCGGGCTACAGCAGATCACCGGGGTTGAGCAGGCCATTCGGGTCGAGCTCCGTCTTGATGGCGGCCGCCATCGCCCCCGACTCCGAGCAAGACGATTCAAGCCGGAATCCTGCTGCCGCATACTTGGCAGCAGGATTCTGGCTTGTCGTCAGAATTGGCGCGTCAGTGCTGGTTGTAGATGAACACGGACTTGGTGACCGTGCCGCCGCCCGTGGATCGACCGAAGTACACGTCGTTCTTGCCCCAGAACGGCTGGGTACTGCCCCGGACCGAGACGGCCACTTTCAGTGGGGTCTCCGACGGCAGATTCCGAGCTATGTACCGAAATTCCATCCAATACGACTCCACACGGTGCCTGGACACCTCTCGAGCCGTGGCGACATACCGCCCGCGTTTGGTGGTGATGATGACCCGCGGATCGTCCATGTCATGGGTGATATACGCGGACACCTTGATCACGAGCCGATTGGACCCGTTCCCGTGGTCAGGTCCGTCCCCTGGACGGGCCGGGGCTTGCGCTGCGCTGACAGTCAGCAACCCAAGCCCTGTCATGAATGCCAGAACCGCGATAACCAGCTTCTTTGACATCGATATAGCCTTCCGCGTTGTCTTATCCGCCACGTGCGTGGGTACAAATGACGATAGGTACTGTTTCGATGACCGGAGGGTGCTGTCCTACGTACAAATGACGCACTCACACCGGAATGGGGATGCCTCAGAGCAGGACGCCGGGGTTGAGCAGGCCTTCCGGGTCGAGTGCCTTCTTGATGGCGGCGGTCATCGCCATGACATCGGGACCCACCTGATCGGGCAGCCACGCCTTCTTGAGCCTGCCGACACCGTGCTCGCCGGTGATGGTGCCACCGAGTTCGATGGCCGCGTCCATCACGCGCCCGAACGCCGAATTGGCGCGCCGGGTTTCGTCGGCATCGGCGGGGTCGAAGACGATCAGTGGATGGGTGTTGCCGTCGCCGGCGTGCGCGATGACCGAGATCATCACCCGCTCGTCGTCGGCGATCGCCGCCACCTTCTCGATGAGGTCGGGCAGCATCGCGATGGGTACGCCCACATCCTCGAGCAGCAGCGACCCGAGGCGCTCGACGGCGGGGATCGCCATCCGGCGCGCCACCGTGAACGCCTCGCCCTCGGCGGGGTCGGTGGTGGAGAACACCTCCGACGCGCCGTGCCGCCCGAACACCTCCTCGATGAACGCCACCTCGGCCGCAGCTGCCGGTCCGGGCGCGTCGGACTGGGCCACCAGCAACGCGCCGGCGTTCCGGTCGAGGTCCATGTGCAGCATGTCCTCGACGGCGTTGATCGACACCTTGTCCATGAATTCCAGCATCGCCGGCCGGATCCTGCCGGTGATCTCCAGCACCGCCTCGCTGGCCTCGCGCACCGAGGGGAACGACCCGACCACCGTCGAGGCCGCCGCCTGCTCCGGGATGAGCCGCAGCGTGACCTCGGTGACGATCCCCAGCAGACCCTCGCTGCCGACGAACAGTTTGGTCAGCGGCAGACCCGCCGAATCCTTGAGCTGTTTGCCGCCGAGCCGGACCGCGCGGCCGTCGGCGAGAACCACCTGCAGGCCGAGCACGTAGTCGGTGGTGACGCCGTACTTGACACAGCACAGTCCGCCCGCATTGGTGGCGACATTGCCGCCGATGGTGCAGATCTCGAACGACGACGGATCCGGCGGATACCAGAGACCGTGCGCCTTGGCCGCCTCCTTGACCTCGAAATTGAACATTCCGGGCTGACTGACCGCGGTGCGGGTGCTGGTGTCGATCGTGATCTCGCGCATCTTCTCGGTGGAGAACATGATCGCGCCGTCGACGGCGGTCGCGCCGCCGGACAGGCTGGTTCCGGCGCCGCGGGTGACGATCTGCACCCCGTTGGCGGCGCACCAGCGCACCGTCGTCTGCACGTCCTCGGTGGTGACCGGACGCACCAGCGCGAGCGGCGTTCCGGCGTCGGGGTCCTGGGCGCGGTCCTGCCGATAACCTTCGAGGATATCGGGATCGGTGACCACCATCGACTCGGGCAGCAACGCGGCGAGCGGGGCAACATCAGTTGTCGGCATAGCCACACATTATGGAGTGCGACCGTACCGGGGGCACCCATTCGGCCCCAAACCCGCACCTGCCCTTACGCTGACGACGTGGCAGCGACCCGTGAGACTCCAGCGCCTGGCACCGCGGTCGGCGACTACCTCATCGAACGGCTCGTCGGCGCGGGCAGCAGTGCCGACGTGTACCTCGCCCGGCCGCGCATCCCGCGGCCCGCGGAACCGCACGAGGTGGCTCTCAAAGTGCTGCACGCCGGTGAGGCCGGTCAGCATCAGGCCCGCGCACGATTCGAGCGCGAATTCGAGATCGCCTCACTGCTGCGACACCGCAACATCGTGCGGATGTACAGCCATGGAGAGATGACCGGCGATGGGCGCATAACGCCGTGGCTGGCGATGCAGTACGCGGGCGGCCCCGCCTCCGACATCCTCATCCCCCGGCCGGACACCGAACCGGACCTGCCGACGATAGTGCGAGTGGCGTCCCAGAGCGCGGCGGCCCTCGACCACGCCCACCGCAACGAGGTGATCCACCGCGACGTCAAACCCGCGAACATCCTGCTGACCTCGCCGACCCTGGGCGAGGCCGACGCCGTCCTCAGCGATTTCGGTATCGCCCAATTCCTCGACGACACCAGGCCCCTGGCCCGCAACGGCCGGGTACGCGGTTCCATCGCCTATGCGGCTCCGGAACTGCTTCAGGCGCAAAAACTCTCCCCGGCCACCGACCAGTACGCATTGGCGTGCAGCCTCGTCGAATGGCTCACCGGCAAACCGCCTTTCCCGCGCCAGACGGCATTCGCGATCACCTACGCACACATCCATGACCCGATCCCGCCGCTCACCTCGCGCCGCCCCTGGCTGCCGAGTTCGCTCAATTCGGTGTTCACCAAGGCCCTCGCCAAGGACGCCGCCGACCGCTACGAGACCTGCGAGGAGTTCGTGACGATCATCGCCCGCACGATGCGAGACGTGACACCCCCCGAACGCCCGCGCCCCGCACGCCGGTTCGGCTGGTTCCCTTGGTGATCGGTATCTGAGACGCACCCTCGGGAGCCACGCCCTACTCGCCGGGAGCCGGGTCGTCCGGGGCGCCGAGCCGATAGACCGCCCGTGCGTTGTCGGCGAAAATCCTTCTCAACCAATAAGATCCACGATCATCGAGGATGTCTGTGAGCGCACCCACCAGATCCTCGAGTGTGGCATTGGGCTTGTCCACCGGATAGTTCGAGCCGAACAGGAGCCGCTCGGGTCCGAACCTGGCCGCCAGATGTTCCACCAGCGGACCCACCATCTCGGCCAGGGTCTCCCGACCGCCGATATTGCCCCAGCGGGCCTTGCCGTAGCCGAGGACGGGCAGCGCCAGCCCCGACAACTTGACCACCACATTCGGGTACGTCGCCAGCGTGGTGATGCGTTCGCGCCACAACCGCAAGATGTCGGCGCGGTTGGCGGCCGTCGCACCGGTCCGGGCACCGACGGGTCCGAACGCGCCGACGGGGATACCCATGTGGTCGACGACGATGGTGGTGTCGGGAAATTCGCGGGCCAGGATCACCACGTCGTAGAGCTGATGCGAGTAGCACATCACCTCGAACACCAGCCTGCGCCCGGCGATCGTCTCGAATCCGTTCAGGAACTCGGCCGACGGCAGGATGTTTTCGGCGGCGGCGAAGTCCCGGACCCCCGAATCCGGATGCCGGGCGGCGCACCAGCGCACCCCGCGCAGCAGATCCGATGCCGCCGCACACTCATCGAGTTGCCGGCCGAGGTCGTCGTCCCGAGGATCGGCGGCGACGACGATCGCACCCACGTGCGGCGCGCCTCCCGCCCCGAACGGCAATGACGTCAGATAGGCGGTCTCGGCCATCGGCGAGGTGTCCCTGCCGGACAGCGACAGCGACTCCACGCACACCACGGTGTCGATACGTGCTCCGGTGACCGGCAGCACCCGCGCCCCGTCGGCAAGGTAGTCGCGCGGTTCGTAGGCACGCAGCAACGCGGACGGGTTGAGCAGGAACTCCGGTTCACGACGTCCGATCACCCTGGGAACGGTCTGTCTGCCCAGGTCGGTCACGTAGTGCAGGCCCCGGCTGACAACGTCCGACGACGGCTTCCGGCGCGGATTCCACTGATGCAGATGCGCGTCGACGATCCCCGGCAGTTCGCCACCCAACGTGTCCACCCCCCGAGCGTCGCATACCCGTCGTCTCACGATCAGTCTGACGATCAGGATTAGTCCGTATGACCGGCCCGTACTCTCGATGCGACGAGCCGACGACATCCGAAACGTCAATGCGCATCGTCACATAAACAACCGGTCAGGATCAACGACTAGAATATTGACTTCAGCCTGATGAATCCATACCCGGGGCGGAGCCGGGAGACAGGAGGTACCGATACCCCGTGGTCAGCCATTCCCGGCACGGTCTGCACCGCCTGCGCGACCTGGTCAATCACGACCAGCAGGGCTTTGCCACCAACGTGTACGCGCGGCTGTTCAGCATCGAACCCGGCCTGCGCGACCTGTTCGGGCCGTCGATGACGGAGACACGCGGCAAGTTCGCCGGCGTCATCGACCATGTCCTAGAGGCGATCCCCGCACCGGGCGGGCAGGACGAACTGGTGGAGTTCCTGGCCCAGCTCGGCCGAGACCACCGTAAGTACGACATCTCGCCCGAGGCGTACGACCACATGTACCAGGCGCTGATGGACGAGTTCGCCGCCATCATGGGGCCGGACTGGGATGACGACACCCAGCAGGCGGCGTCACAGGCGATGCTGCTGACCACCGGCGTGATGCGCGGCGCCGCGCAGATGGCCGAGGGACCGGCCCGGTGGACGGCGCAGGTCGTCGAGAAGTTCCAGATCTCCCGGGACCTGGCCGTGGTCCGGTTGGTGGCGCAGAACCGGCCGGCGTACAAGTCCGGGCAGTACCTCGAAGTACAGATCCCGCAATGGCCCACGACATGGCGCAATCTGTCCCCCGCGATCCCGCCCAACAAGCACGGCGAGATCGAGTTCCATGTGCGTGCGGTGCCCGGCGGGCTGTTCAGTACGTCGGTGGTGAAAGAGACCGCCGTCGGCGACCAGTGGACGTTCGCCCAGGCGCACGGCACGCTGCACATCGAACCCGGACGTCCGGTGCTCATGGTGGCGGGCGGGACGGGTCTGGCCCCGCTGCGCGCACTGCTGCTGGATATGGCGCGCCGGGTCGACCAGGTACCGACACACGTCTTCTACGGGGCCCGCTACCCGGGAGAGCTGTACGATCTCGCGGTGCTGCGCCGCATCTGCGCTACCAACCCGTGGCTGATGATCACCGCGGTGTCCGAACACACCGAGGACCCGTGGTGGCTGGACGCGTCGGTCACCCCGACGGCACTCGGTATCGAGCACCGCTATGGAACGCTGGCCAATGTCGTTGTCGGGTACCAAGATTGGAGCGACCACCAGGTTCTGGTGGCAGGTTCGGCAGACATGATCGAGTCCACCCGCACCCGGCTGATCATCACCGGGGTGCCGGCCCGCAGGATCCAGCACGATCCCGTGATCTGAGTCCCGCCCCCGGCGACTATCCCGCGGGAACCTGCACGGTGACCGTGTCGGTGATCGTGATGGTCTCCGGCGGGATGTTGATCTGCGGGGGCTCGGTGATCGTCACTGTCTCCACGTCGCGGACGGTCTCAGTGACGGTCGCGGTCCGGGTCTTGGTATCCGCGGCCGTGCGCGTCACGGTCCGGACCCCGGTGGGAGCCGCGTTGCTCTTGACCGTCTCGGTGACGGTGGCCGCGTTCCCGCTGACCGTCGTGGTGACGGTCGTCCGGGGCCGGGTGATCTTCTTGGTCGTCGTCCGGGTGACCGTCGCCGTCGCATCCGCGATGTTCGACACCGTCTCCGGCTCGGATTCTGACCCACCGCCGATCAGCGCACCGACGATGCCACCGAGAAGAAGTGCACCGACGATCGCCGCAGCCGCGGGCCACCACCGTCGCCGCGGGGCCTCGGGCTTGTCGACGACGGCGGCCACGGGGGTGCGGACGGTGGTACCGACCGGTTCCGCCGACAGCCGCTGCGCGGATATGGCCGCCCCGGTCGCTCCCGCCAGGGTCGGGGCCGTCGCGATCGAGACCGGCCTGGCCACCGCGTACTCGAAGGCGGGCGCCACGCCCGGGAGCTCGGCGCCGGTACCGGTGCACAGCACCTGCGCCACGGAGGCCCCGCCGGGCATCGTGGTGACCGCGTCGGCCACCGCGTTGGCCCCTTCGGGTTCGGTGATGGGCGCCGGCGATCCGTCGTTGAACTCTGCCGTTCCGACGATCGCACCCGATTGCACGTCGACGGTGATGATGGACCGGCCGGCCGACGGAACGCCTTCGGCGTCGAGGTCGACGACGGCGATCACGCCGCCGCGGGTCGGTTCTACTCTGGCGACCTCGGCCAATGCGACCGGGAAATCCACCATCCGGACCTTCGGCACCCACGCCGGCACCAGCACCCCCGGGGCGAACTGCCGCGCCAGATAGTCGCCGGTGGACTGACGGGACGCCGCGATCCCGATGGCGTCGACGGCCATCGGGACCGAGTCGATGAGTTCGGTGATCGCGTCGAACGCGGCTTCCTCCGACGTACCGTCCTCAAGGTCGACGATGTTGCTGGCGACGATGTCACCGGCCGGTCCCCTGACCACCGACACGATCGCGTCGTCGGTGATGGTCAGGCCGAGCACGCTGCCGTTCCCGCCGGCTTCGTGGCGACCGACGGGTACGGTCGGCGCCTCCGAATCCGGGTCGTCAGCGGCATGCGTCATTGTGTGTCCCTCGGTCCAAGTCTCGTCACCCGACCGGGTCGGGCATTCCCCCTACTCTAGGGGGAGCGGCAGCACCTGCGACGGGCACCTCAGACTGTTCATTCCCAGTTCGTTGTCACACTGTTACGCTCACGCGTCCGATGGCCGCTGCTGACCTTCTGAGGATCGACCCTGTCCTTCTGATCGACCCTGTCCGTCAGATCTGCGCCGCCGTGGTTGCCACACCACCAGCGCGCTCGTGCGCGGCACCGGGACCAGTTCACCACCGCGACGCGACCGCGACCGGTCCAGTTCCTCGGTGAGCTCGCCGACCCGCGCGCGCAGGGCGTCGACCTGATTGCTCAAGTCGATGATCCGTTTGATGCCCGCGAGATTGACCCCCTCCTCCTGGGACAGGCGCTGGATCTCCCGCAACAGTTCGACGTCCCGCGAGGAGTAGCGGCGGCCACCGCCGCTGGTGCGGTGCGGGGTGACCAGTCCGAGCCGGTCGTAGGTGCGTAACGTCTGCGCGTGCATGCCGGCCAGCTCGGCCGCCACGGAGATCATGAACACCGCGGTCGTGTCGTCCCGGCCGCCGGGTACGCCGTCCTTACCCATGCGCTCAGGGTTCGATGGGGTGTTCATGGTCCGGTCACCGTCCCCAGTCGGCCCGTGGGTCGAATCCGCATGCACGTTCGGCCTGGGCGTAGACCTGCATGGCCTCACGTGCGGCGTCGTCGAGCTTCGGCGGCACCGCGACCTTGACCGTGACCAGCAGGTCCCCGGCGCCACCGGCCCGCTTGGGCACTCCCCTGCCGCGAACCCGCAGCGTGCGCCCGTCGGTGGTACCGGCCGGGATCTTGACACCGACCGATCCCTCGAGAGTGGGCACCGACACCGTCGCACCCAGTATCAGTTCGGAGATGCTCACCGGCAGGGTGAGCTTGAGGTCCTGGCCGGTGCGCGTGAACACCCTGTCGGCCTTGACGTGCACGACCACGTACAAGTCGCCCGACGGTGCGCCGCGCCGACCGGCCTCGCCCTGACCGGCGAGGCGGATACGCTGGCCGTCCTCCACCCCCGGGGGGATACGGACGTTGATGGTGCGGGCGCGGACGGTGACACCGCTGCCGGCGCAGTCCGTGCACGGGTCGTCGATCCGGGATCCGGTGCCCTGGCAATCCTGGCAGGGTTCGCTGAAACCGAACGCGCCCTGGTTGCGGCTGACATAGCCCGAACCATTGCACGATGCACATACCTTCGGGCTGGTGCCGGCTTTGGCGCCGCTGCCGTGGCACGACGTGCACGGCGACGGACTGGTCACCCGCAGCGGTACCGTGGTACCGACCGCGGCGTCGCGGAAGGGCAGCGTCGTCTCGGTTTCGAGGTCTTTGCCGCGTCGCGGCCGCGAGGTCGACTGCGCCCGGCCGCCTCGGTTGAACAGGCCTTCGAAGATGTCACCGAAACCACCGGATTCGCCGCCACCACCACCTCCGCCGCCGCCGAACAGGTCGCCGATGTTGAAATCGGCGCCCGTGCTGGTCGTGTAGGTGGTGCCACCGCCGCCCGGGAAACCGCCGGGGAAACCGTTGCCGCCGCCGCGGAACCTCCCGCCGGCGAACATCGCGCGGGTCTCGTCGTACTCTTTCTTCTTCTCGGGATCCGATAGAACGCTCTTTGCTTCAGACACCCTCTTGAATCGCTCTTCGGCCTCCGCGTTACCCGGATTGCGGTCAGGGTGCAGCTCTGCGGCGAGCTTGCGGTAAGCCTTCTGGATTTCCTCAGACGAAGCGTCAGAAGCAACGCCGAGGTCCTTGTAGAAGTCTCGTTCGAGCCATTCGCGTTGTGGAGCCATCGGACGTCACCTCCTTGATACGTGCGGTCGCGGTACCGGCGCGGCGCCGCTGACCTGTGATTTGTCGTGAAGTTCTATTGCAGTGTGCCCGGTGACGTGCACTGCCGTCACCGGGCACACCCTGCATGTGGTGTAGCTGTCGTGTGCGCCGCGCAGCCGAGCTACTCGCCGTCGGAAACCGCCGGAGCGTCGGTGACGGTCACCATCGCGGTACGGATCACCTTGTCGCCGAACCGATATCCGCAGCGGTACACGGCGCCGAGCACCGGATCGGTGCCGTCGCCGTCATTCTGCACCGCCTCGTGCAGTTCCGGATCGAACGGGTCACCGGGCTCGCCGAACGGCACCAGTTCCTCGGCGGTGAGCACCGCGCCCAGCTTGTCGGCGACGGCCTTGAGCGGGCCGTCGGCGAGGTCGCCGTGGGCACGTGCCCGGTCGAGGTCGTCGAGGATCGGCAGCAGCTTCTCGGCCAGCACCCGCTTGCCGTAGGCCACCGACCCCTGCTTCTCCTCTGCGCTGCGCCGTTTGAAATTGGCGAACTGGGCGCGTTCACGCTGCAGCGCGGCGGTCAGCTCGGCAACCTGTTCGGCGTTGGCCTGGGCAGCCTCGTCGGGTGCGGCGGCAGGCTGCGGTTCGGCGGTCTTGTCCGCCGGCACCTGTTCGACCTGCTCCTGTTCGTCCTGCACCGGCTCGGCCTGCGCCTGCTCGGCCTGGGCGTCCGTCTGCCCCACCTGTTCTGTAGCCGCGGCGCCGGGGCGCACCTCTCCCGTCTCGGGATCGATGCGCCGCCGGTCGCTGACAGTGATCGGCTCGTCAGGCTGGGGGCCCGGAGCGGTCACTTCTTGTCCTCGTCGACGACCTCTGCGTCGACCACGTCGTCGGCACCGGCACCGGCATCCGCGTCGTCAGCGACGGTGGCGGCGTCGGCCTGGGCCGCGGCGTAGATGGCCTGACCCATTTCCTGCGACTGCTCCGACAGCTTCTCGATGGCACTCTTGATGGCGCCGATGTCGGTGCCCTTGAGTGCCTCGTTGGCCTCGGCGATCGCGGCGTTGACCTTGTCCTTGAGCTCCGCCGACACCTTGTCGTCGTTGTCCTTGAGGAACTTCTCGGTGTGGTGGACCAGCGACTCGGCCTGGTTGCGGGTCTCGGCCTCCTCGCGACGCTTGCGGTCGTCGTCGGCGTGTGCCTCGGCGTCCTTGATCATCCGGTCGATCTCGTCCTTGCTCAGGCCCGAACCGTCCTGGATGCGGATGCTGTTCTCCTTGCCGGTGCCCTTGTCCTTGGCGGTGACGTGCACGATGCCGTTGGCGTCGATGTCGAAGGTCACCTCGATCTGCGGGACGCCCTGCGGTGCGGGCGCGATGCCGCCGAGTTCGAACGAACCGAGCAGCTTGTTGTGCGAGGCGATCTCACGCTCACCCTGATACACCTGGATCTGCACCGAAGGCTGGTTGTCCTCGGCGGTGGTGTAGGTCTCCGACCGCTTGGTGGGGATGGTGGTGTTGCGCTCGATCAGCTTGTGCATCACGCCGCCCTTGGTCTCGATGCCGAGGCTCAGCGGGGTCACGTCGAGCAGCAGCACGTCCTTGACCTCGCCGCGCAGCACGCCGGCCTGCAGGGCCGCACCCACCGCGACGACCTCGTCGGGGTTGACACCCTTGTTGGGTTCCTGACCGCCGGTCAGTTCCTTGACCAGGTCGGTGACCGCGGGCATCCGGGTCGAGCCGCCGACGAGGACCACGTGGTCGATGTCGCCGACCGAGATCCCGGCGTCCT
>NZ_CALLZT010000062.1:0-73468 GCF_937858515.1 uncultured Gordonia sp.
GGGGGGTACCCGGCCCCCCCCTTCCCCCCCCCGCTACCCCCGCGGTGTGCGGGGCGCCCACTGAGTTCCCGGTGGCACCCTTGCTACTGGCCTCCCCCGCCGATATCGATGCGGCGGTGCAGTCCGCCCGCACCGCATTCGCCGGCCCGTGGCGCGGACTGACCGCCGACGAGCGTGCCGACGTCCTCGACGCCTTTGCCGCCGCGCTGCGCGCCCGCGCCCGCGACACCGCCATGCTGGTGAGCCGCGAGAACGGAATGCCGATCTCACTGTCCAAGGGCGCCAATGGAATCGCCCCCGCATCGATCATCGCCTACTACGCGGGGCTGATCCGGAAGGGCTCCACACAGGACACCCGCGCCGGTGTGTTCGGCGGCCGGACCGTGGTCCGCCGCGAACCCGTCGGCGTGGTCGCCGCCATCACCCCGTGGAACTACCCGCAGGCGCTCGCGGCGATGAAGATCGGGCCCGCGCTGGCCGCCGGCTGCACGGTGGTCCTCAAACCGGCACCCGAAACAGCCCTGGACGCATACGTGTTCGCCGATGCGGCCGTCGAGGCCGGACTGCCCGCCGGAGTGATCAACGTCGTCCCCGCCGATCGCGACGAAAGTGCTTATCTCGTCGCACATCCCGGCATCGACAAGGTCGCGTTCACCGGATCGACCGGGGCGGGCCGGGCCATCGGTGAGGTGTGCGGGCGGCTGCTGCGGCCGGTGACACTGGAACTCGGCGGCAAGTCGGCGTCGATCGTGCTGCCCGACGCCGACCTGGACGTCTTCGCGCGGGCGCTGCCGGAGGTGTCGCTGGCCAACAACGGCCAGACCTGCCACGCCAGTACCCGGATCCTCGCGCCCTGCACCCGGCTGCGTGAGGTCGTGGCGGCGGTGACCGATACGGTGTCCGCACTCACCATCGGTGACCCGCTCGACAAGGCGACGGCCGTGGGCCCGTTGGTCAGTGCCGCACAGCGGGATCGGGTGCTCGGCTTCATCGAGGCGGGGCGCGCCGACGGATTTGCGATCACCACCGGCGGCGGCGTGCCCGCTTCCCGGGACCAGGGCTGGTTCGTCGAACCCACCGTCTTCACCGACGTCGACAACTCCTCGCGCATCGCGCAGGAGGAGATCTTCGGGCCGGTCCTCACCGTCATCGGCTACGACGACGAGGACGAGGCGGTGCGCATCGCCAACGACTCGCCGTACGGGCTCGGCGGTACCATCTGGACCTCCGACGAGGAGCACGGGCTGGCGCTGGCCGCGCGGATCGAGACCGGCACCATCGGTGTCAACCACTACGCCCTCGACTTCGCCGCACCGTTCGGCGGTGTCAAGGCATCGGGCCTCGGTCGCGAACTGGGACCGGAAGGGCTCGCCCCCTATCTGACGGCCAAGTCGGTGTACTTTGCCACCCGTTGACGGTAGTTCCGGGACTACTAACACCATTGTGGGGGAAACTGATTCGGATTCGGCCGGCGCGGATTCGGCCAGCAAGGAGAATGCTGTGGCGACGCTGCCCCTGTCCGGTGTCCGGGTAATCGACCTGACGGACGGTCTGGCCGAATCCGCCGGGCGATTCCTCGCCGACCTCGGCGCCGACGTCGTCCGCGTCGAGCCGCCGGCCGGCACGCGTTCGCGGGCGACCGGCCCGTTCCACGACGGCATCAGCATCCCGTTCGCGCTGCGCAACGCCAACAAGCGCGGCGTCACCGCCGACCTCGGAACACCCGAGGGCCGAGAGCGATTCGCCGGGCTCGTGCGCAGCGCCGACATCCTGATCGACTCGCCGCGGCCCGGGGGGCCGGCGGACCAAGGCCCGCCGGACCTGCTCGCGATCAATCCGGCGCTGGTGGCCGTGTCGGTGTCCGGCTTCGGTGGGACCGGACCGTACCGTGATTGGGCCGCAACCGAATCGGTGATCTACGCGCTCAGCGGTGTACTGTCCCGCTCGGGTGAACCCGGACGTGAGCCGCTGCTACCGCCGACAGGACTGGTCGAGCACGCGGTAGGGGTGCACGTGGCGTGGTCGGCACTGCTCGCCTACTACCACCGATTACACACGGGCACAGGGCAACTCGTCGAGATATCCGCGCTCGAGGTCATCGTGCACGGCTTCGATCCCGGCTTCGGTGTCCAGGGCTCGGCCGCTGCCGGCCGTAAGGTCGACTACCCGCGTGGGCGCCCGGATGCGGCCGACTTCTATCCCGTATTCGACTGCGCCGACGGCCGGGTCCGCATCTGCCTGCTCGCGAAACGTCAATGGCGGTCGATGTTCTCGTGGCTCGGTGAGCCCGCCGAATTCGCCGATCCCGTATACGACACGATTCCCGGGCGGTTCGCCGCCGCCGGCCGCATCCATCCGCTCATCGCGAAGCTGTTCTCCGCGTACACCCGTGACGAACTCGTCGCCGAAGGTGCGGCGCGGGGGATTCCGATCGGCGGCGTGCTGTCGGTCGGGGAGGTGCTGACCGCCGAACACTACGCGATCTCGGGAGCGTTCGCCGACGACCAGATCGCCGACGGCGTGGCCGCGCGCGTGCCATCGGGATACGCGACGCTCGACGGCCTGCGCGCCGGTTGGCGTCACCGGGCCCCCGGCGTGGGTGAGCACGACGAGCAGATTGCGGTTGCTCCGATTCCGGAATCGATTGTCGCGAAACAACTTGTGACGGCATCTGATACGAGTCCCACGTCGGGTGCTCCCGCGCCGGTCGGGGTGGTGCGCCCGTTCGCCGGCCTGCGGGTCCTCGACCTGGGTGTGATCGTGTTCGGCGCCGAACTCGGCCGCCAGTTCGCCGACAACGGCGCCGATGTCATCAAGGTGGAGAACGCCGCCTTCCCCGACGGCCTGCGCCAGTCCAAACGCGGTGCGGCACTGTCACCCTCGGTGGCCTGGGGACACCGCAACCGCCGGTCGATCGGATTGAACCTGCGCGAACCGGAAGGCAAACAGATCTTCCGCGACCTCGCCGCCTCGGCCGATGTGGTGCTCGCCAATTTCAAGCCGGGCACGCTGACATCGATGGGCATTGCGTACGAGGATCTTTCGGCGATCAATGACAAGATCGTCGTCGCCGAGTCCAGTGCCTTCGGCAGCGTCGGCCCGTGGAGCACGCGCCTGGGCTACGGACCGCTGGTCCGGGCCGCGTGCGGGGTGTCGGATCTGTGGCGCTACGACGCCGACTACCGGGGACTGTGCGACGGGTCCACCGTCTACCCCGACCACATCGCAGCGCAGGTGAGTGCGGCCACCATTCTCGCGGCGCTCATCGCCCGCGAAAAGTACGGTTGCGGTGGACATATCGAGGTGGCGCAGGCCGACACCGCGATCATGCAGCTCGGCGAGCATCTCGTCCGCGAATCCCTGGCACCCGGTTCGGTGGCGGTCACCGGAAACACCGACCCGATCGCTGCTCCGTCGGGCGTCTACGCATGCGCCGGTGACGACGAATGGTGCGTGGTCAGTGTTCGTGACGACGCCGACTGGGAGCGGCTGTGCGCTGTGATCGACTTGGCCGACCCACGATTGGCGACGGCCGCGGCCCGACTGGCCGACCGGGCCGCAGCAGAAGAGCCACTGGCCCAATGGTTGTCAGAGCGCACTCCCATCGAAGCGATGACGGCGTTGCAGGAGGGGGGAGTTCCGGCCGGCGCGATGAACCGCTTGCCCGAACTGCTCGTCGACCCCCACCTGGTGGCGCGCTCGGCCTACACCGACCTCGAACACCCCCTGCTGCCCACGCCACTGCCCACCGCGGTCCGGGTCGCGCACTTCCAGGCCATCCCCGACGCCCCGCTGAATCCGGCCCCACTGCCCGGGGAACAGACTCGCGCCATCGCGCGCGACCTCCTCGGCCTCGACGACACAGAGATCGACCGTCTCGTCGCCGCCGGAATTCTGCAACCCCCACCGGAATAAGCCTTCCCCCAGCCGGTTCCGACCGGAAAGCCGAGCCCCCGCCTCAACCGGCGAAGGGGGCGGTTCAGCGCATCAGGTCGCGGTGGATGATCTCTTTCATGATCTCGTTGGTGCCGCCGTAGATCCGCTGCACGCGGGCGTCGATGAATGCTTTGGCGACGGGGTATTCCATCATGTATCCGTAGCCGCCGTGGAATTGTACACCGGCATCGATCACCTTGTCCTGCAACTCCGTTGCCCAGAGTTTGGCCTTGGCGGCGTCGATCGCGGTGAGTGTTCCGTTGTTGTATTCGCGGACGCAGCGGTCGATGTAGGCGCGGCACACCTCGATGCCGGTGGCCAGTTCGGCGAGGGTGAACCCCAGCCCCTGGAAGCGGCCGATCGGCCCGCCGAACGCCTCACGCTCCTTGACATAGGCCAGGGTCCAGTCGAAGACGGCCTCCGCCGATACCTGTCCGGCGATGGCGATGCCGAGACGCTCCAGCGGCAGGCTCTGCATCAGGTAGCGCAGTCCGCCGCCCACCTCGCCGAGGAGTTGGTTCTCGCCGACCCGGACGTTGTCGAAGAACAGTTCGGCGGTGTCCTGCGCGTGCAGGCCCACCTTGTCGAGTTTGCGGCCGCGGGCGAAACCGGGGGCGCCGTCCTCGACGACGAACAGGCTGAAATCGTTCGAACTGCTCCCGGTCGTGTTCTCGGCCGCCGTCTTGGCGAAGACGATGACCAGGCCGGCGAGGATGCCGCTGGTGATGAAGGTCTTCGAGCCGTTGATCACCCACCCGTCGCCGTCGCGGACGGCGGTGGTGCCGATGCCGCGCAGGTCGCTGCCTGCCCCGGGCTCGCTCATCGCGATGGCGCCGATGGTCTCGCCGGTGACGAAGCCGGGCAGCCAGCGTGCGCGCTGCTCGTCGGTGGCGTGGCGCAGCAGGTAGTTGAGCGCGATGTCGTCGTTGGTGGAGAACCCCGATTGCAGGGCCGACGCTCCGACACGGGCGATCTCCTCCTGGATGACGACGCGGAACCGGTAGTCGGTCTCGCCGGGCCCGCCGTACTCCTCGGGCACAGACAGGCCCAGCAGTCCCTGCGCGCCCGCGGCCCGCCAGGTGTCGCGGTCGATGAGACGGTCGGAGTCCCAGCGTTGCATGTTGGGGACGACGTGTTTGCCGACGAAGCCGCGGACGGAGGCGCGGAACTGTTCGTGGTCGTCGGAAAAGAGATCGGTGCGCATGGTATCTCCTGGTCAGCGTCCGGGGCGCCGGATCTATTTATCTATGTACATTAGATTTATACCATTCGAACGGACGGCTTTCGGCATTGTCAAGCTTATCGAAATACGTTAGATTTACTGGGTGATTGACCAGGCCCAGTCCATCATCTCCTACTCGTGGACCCCGCAACTGGACGGCGACGACCTCGATCAGATCCTCGCGCTCGTGACGGCGGCGTCCGCCTACGACGACGAGGCCGGCTTCGCCCAGATCGACCCGGCCGATGTCACCAGCACCGATGTCACCGGCGACATCCGGGTGCTGCATCTGCCGATCCGGGCGCACCCAGATCTGAACCCCGCCGACCTGAACCCCGCCGACCTGAGCCCTGACGAGTACGCCCCGCCGGTGGTGGTCGCCTATCTCCGCCTGGCGATCGGTGCCGGGGGACTGGCGACCGTCTCCTACGTCGTGCACCCGGACTACCGCTCCCGCGGCCTGACCACCCTTCTCGTCGAACAGCTCGGCCTCGACGCCGCGACCGAAGGCGGCTGGGACGGGACGGGCGCGACGGCGCTGCGGTGCTGGGCGTATTCCACCCATCCGGCCGCCGAACGGCTCACCAGACGTTTCGGCGTCGACGCCGTCGCCGAGCAGTGGGGGCTGGCGCGGCCGCTGACCGGTCCGTTCGCGCTGCCGCTGGATGTGCCCGAAGTGCCCGCGGGTCTGGTCCTGGGTGCCCCACGCGCACTCGGCGCGGACGTCGCCGAGCTGGTCGAGGTGCTCGGCGCCGCGTCGGTGCCGCAGGCGCATCGCGACCGGCTCACCTCGGATCTGAGCCGCGGCACCGGCACCGTCATCGAGGCGCGCGACGCGACCGGCGTCATGCTGGGATTCGTCTGGTACACCACCGCCACGACCATCCACCTCGAACTGCGCGCGGCTCCGGTGTTCGCGCTGATCCTGGCGGCATCGGCGACCGGGCAGGGGCTGGGCAGTGCGCTGCTGGTGGCCGCGATGACCGACCAGCGCGACAAGCCGCCGGCGGGCGAACGCGGTGCGCAGGTGTCGCTGCTGCGGATCAACCCCGACGACCATGCCGCGGTGCGCATGTGCCGATTGCTCGGCTACGAGCAGGAGGATTCGGACACGTGCTACCAGGTGGGCCGGACCGACGAGCCGCCGCCGGTGTTCGGCTGATCTCAACAGCTTTCGGACAAATACAGTCGGATATACCTACAGGAGCAGTTTGTGACTGAACACCAACCCGAAGATTCCGGCGAGGTGCTGTACCGGGTTCGCGACCACGTCGCCGTCATCACCTTCAACAGGCCCGAGGCGATGAACTCGGTCAACTCGGCGTTGTCGGCGGCGGCCGGTGCCGCACTCGAACGTGCCGACGCCGACGAGGACGTGCGGGCGGTGGTACTCACCGGGGCGGGTAAGGCGTTCTGCGCTGGTGCCGACCTGAAGGAACTGGGCGCCGGACGGCGGATCGATGATCCCGAGCACCGCGAGTGGGACTTCGCGGGCATTGTGCGGCACTGGATTTCGACGCCGGTCATCGCGGCGGTGAACGGTTTCGCGCTCGGCGGGGGCACCGAGATCGTGCTCGCCGCCGACCTCGCGGTGATCGATGAGACCGCGTCCATGGGATTGCCGGAGGTACGTCGGGGGATCATCGCCGCCGCCGGCGGGCTGCTGCGGATCCACCGGCAGGTGCCGCAGAAGGTCGCGGCCGAGATCGCCCTGACCGGCGAACCGATCTCCGCTGCAAGGGCTTACGAGCTCGGGCTGGTCAACCGGATCGCCCCGGCGGGAACCGCGCTCGACGTCGCGCTCGAACTGGCGGCGACGATCGCGCGTAACGCTCCGCTCGCCGTCGCCGAGACCAAGCGCGTCATGCACGAGACCGCACTGTCCGAGCGCGGCTGGGACGAGGAGGCGTGGCGGATCAACAGGACCGCGATCCGCACGGTGTTCGCGAGTTCCGATGCCAGGGAAGGGCCGCGGGCGTTCGCCGAGAAGCGCGCGCCGCAGTGGACGGGACGGTAGCCGCGATGGCCGGGGCGCAGGACCGATCTCGCGAATCACGCCCTGCGAAAGCCGAATTCGGCTTTCGTGAATCACGCCCTGCGAAAGCCGAATTCGGCTTTCGTGAATCACGCCCTGCGAAAGCCGAATTCGGCTTTCGTGAATCACGCTCCGCGAAAGCCGAATTCGGCAACACCATCCCCGATACGGCCAGCGATTCGCTGACCCGGGAGAGCGCACCGGTGGTCAGCGTCGAGGCCGACGGCGAGATCGCGATCATCCGGCTCGACAGGCCCGCCAAACTCAACGCGTTCACCCACCAGATGTCCGAGGAGATCATCGCCGCGCTCGACAGAACCGACGCCGACGATGCGGTGCGCGCGGTGGTGCTCACCGGCACCGGCAGGGCATTCTGTGCGGGCGCCGACCTCGCCGCCGGTGGCGACACCTTCGTCACCGAGACCGAGGGGCAGACCCCGCCCGATGTCGGCGGGGTGACCGCGCTGCGCATCTTCCGGTCCGCGAAACCGGTGATCGCCGCCATCAACGGTCCGGCCGCGGGTGTCGGGGTCACCATGACGCTGCCGGCCGACATCCGGATCGCTTCGGACACAGCCAAATTCGGTTTCGTCTTCACCGCGCGCGGACTGGTCCCGGAGGCCTGCTCGAGCTGGTTCCTGCCGCGGCTGGTCGGCATCGGCACCGCCCTGGAGTGGGTGCTGGGCGCGAGGATGGTGCCGGCCGCCGAGGCGCTCGAGCGTGGGCTGGTGCGTGAGGTCGTCGCACCGGAACAGGTTCTGCCCCGGGCGATCGAGGTGGCCCGCGAGCTGGTGGCCGGGACCGCACCGGTGTCGGTGGCGCTGACCCGGGCCATGCTCTGGCGCATGCTGGGTGCGGCCGATCCGATAGACGCGCACCGTGCTGAATCTGTCGGCATCCATGTGCG
Source organism: uncultured Gordonia sp. (assembly GCF_937858515.1). Classification (NCBI taxonomy): domain Bacteria; kingdom Bacillati; phylum Actinomycetota; class Actinomycetes; order Mycobacteriales; family Gordoniaceae; genus Gordonia; species uncultured Gordonia sp. Next base: position 8,101 of record NZ_CALLZT010000062.1, read on the forward strand.
CGGTCAGGCCGCAGATGTGCGTGAGGGCGTCGACGCCTTCCTCGGCAAACGCTCGCCGGTCTTCCCCGATCACATCTCCGAAGGCCTGCCCGATCTGTTCGGGGACACTGATTCGGCCGGTTGACCCTTTCGGTCGGAAAGCTGACGATCCCGGCATCCCGATCTGTGTGCACGACCATACCTCAGAGTTCGATCACATGAGCGATTACTGTGAAAAAGCACAACAGAGAATCTAATTCTTGTGCGAATTGGCCGATGTTTGTGACTCAGATCCCTGTAACGTTGACAACATCGAACGTTGTCAAGGTTTAAGGGAGTACACAGCCATGAGTCTGGAACCCACTGGTGTCGTCGCAGACGGCACCACCGAGCAGTGGCGTGATCGCAAACGCTACCTCTGGCTGATGGGACTGGTCGTCCCGTCGCTGGCGTTCATAGCACTCGGTATGTACTTGCTGACGGGCTGGGGCGTGTTCATGTGGACCGGACCCATCGTCATCTTCCTGATCGTGCCGCTCGCCGACATCATCATCGGGACCGACTCATCCAACCCGCCGGACGAGATGATCGAGGAACTCGAGAACGACAAGTACTACCGGTACGTCACCTACGCCTTCCTCCCGCTGCAGTACGCCGGCTTCATCGTCGCGATGTACCTGGTCGGCACCACCGACTGGCCCGTCATCGACAAGATCGGCCTGGCCATCTCGATCGGCTGCGTCGGCGGCATCGCCATCAACACCGCCCACGAACTCGGCCACAAGCGGGAGAAGGAAGAGCGCTGGCTCGGCAAGATCGCGCTCGCCCAGAGCGCCTACGGCCACTTCTTCATCGAGCACAACCGCGGCCACCACACCCGCGTCTCCACCCCCGAGGATCCGGCATCGTCGCGCATCGGTGAGAGCTTCTACCGCTTCTGGCCGCGCACCGTCTCCGGATCGCTGCGCAGCGCCTGGAGCAGCGAGAAGAAGCGTTACGAGCGCAAGGAAACCCACCCGTTCCACTGGGGCAACGATGTCCTCAATGCCTGGGCGATGACGGTCGTGCTGTTCGGTGTCATCATCGCGGTGACCGGCGTCGAGGTGATCCCGTACCTGATCCTGCAGGCCATCGTAGGATTCTCGCTGCTCGAAGTGGTCAACTACATGGAGCACTACGGCATGCTGCGGCAGAAGACGCGCACCGGCCGCTACGAGCGGGTGCTGCCCTCGCACTCGTGGAACTCCAACAACATCGGCACCAACATCCTGCTGTACCACTTGCAGCGGCACAGCGACCACCACGCCAACCCCACCCGTCGCTACCAGACGCTGCGCGACTACAAGGAATCGCCCACCCTGCCCACCGGCTACGCGGGCATGATCGTCCTCGCGGTGATCCCGCCGCTGTGGCGCAAGGTGATGGACCCGCGCGTCGTCGCGCACTTCGACGGTGACGTCCGCCTGGCCAACGTGCAGCCCGGCAAGCTCGACAAGCTGATGGCCAAGTTCCCGCCGCCCGGAACCGAACTTGAGACCGAGAAGGAAGACATCACCCGCCAGGTGTACGCCACCGAGGTGCTGGTCGCCCGCTGCCCCGGCTGCGAGTACACCTACGAAGTGGCCTCCGGTGACGAGGCCGAAGGCTTCGCCGCAGGTACAGCCTGGAAGGACATCCCCGACGACTGGTGCTGCCCCGACTGCGGTGTCCGCGAGAAGGTCGACTTCATCCCGGTGCAGACGGCATCCGGCGTGGCGGCCCAGAAGGCATCGACCCAGAAGGCATCGACCCCGAAGACATCGAGCCCGAAGACATCGACACGCGAGGAAGCTAGTCGATAGGGAACGCGTCGAGATAGTCGATAGCAAGTAGCAGATCGCCCGCTCCGGTTTGGAGCGGGCGATCGAGCATTCGCTCGGCCTGCTGAACGCGGTACCTGACGGTGTTCTTGTGCACCCCGAGCCGGGCGGCGACCACATCGGCGGACTCGGGCGACGTGAGCACGATACGAACGGTGTCGCGCAGGTGCCGTTGGTCGGAATCCGCGAGCGGGCCCAAGGTGTCGCGGGCGAAGCGGGCTGCCGACTCGTGGTCGAGCGCCAGCAGTGTCAGCGCCGCGACCTGGGAATATTCCGTGACAGCGACCTCGCGAACCGGCGACAACGCCACCCGCTGCGCCATCAGCGCATCCCGGTGGGCGGCGATGAAACCGGCCAGTCCGGCGGCCGGCCCACCTACGGTCAGCCGGACCTGCGACGCGTCGATGTCGGTTGCCGCGGCGTCGAGATCGGCCACCCCCACCGCGGGTGCCGCGATCCAGCCCCACAGTTCACGCCCGCCGGGCCGCACCACGGTCATCCCAGCACCCCGCAAGGCGGCCGACAACGCGGTGACCGTGGGCTCGAGCTGTTCGATGACATCGGCGGTGAGGGCGTGTGCGATCACCGCGACATGCCGCACTCCGCTCACCCGGTAGCCGCCGAGTTCGGCGGACAGTTCCGCGGCGCTGATCTCATTGCCTGCCAGGACGCCGGCCACCAGTTCGTGTCGCCGGGTGTCGCCGCGTTGCCGGATCCGGTTGAACTCCTCCTGATACACCGCCACCGACAGCTCGATCGACGCGGTGAACCAGCGAGATGCCTTGGTCCAGAACCAGATCAGTAGTCTGGTGCGGTCCAGGTCGGCGGGTGCGCCCTTCACCACGGCCACCGCGAAGTCCCACGACGCGGTCTGCGCCGCCTGATAGATCCTCAGCAGCATCGACAGATCGAGATGGTGAGTGGCCAGCAGCACCGCGAGACGGTGTGCGGCGGGTACCAATTCGGTGACGCCCTGGTCGGTCGTGGTCACTTCGCTCAGGAACGCCCGCCAGTGCTCTTCGATAGCGGGAGCGATCGTCGCCTGCACATCGTCGGGCAACGGCCCGGTGCGCTTCCTGATCCCATCGGCCGTTCGCCGTACGAACGTGGCCACCGTGCCCGGATCAGCTTGTGCGACGGTGAATTCGATGAGCCACTCGGTCGATCGGGAAGTCATGGTGCGCTCAACGGTAACACCGGCTCAGCGCTGTCGCGGCAGCTCCGGACGCGTGAACTGCTCACGGGCGAGAACGACGGGCTCATAGGTGAGGCAACCCGCCGAGTGATCGTTGACCACCCCCATCGACTGCATGAACGCGTACATGGTGGTCGGTCCGACGAACTTCCAGCCACGCTTCTTGAGCGCCTTGGACAATGCCACAGACTCCGGTGAGGTCGAAACAGGTTCTGCCGCAGTCCTGTCGGCGTTCTCCGGTTCGAACTGCCAGACGAAGGTGGCGAGAGATCCGGCCTCGTCGATGAGTTCGAGGGCGCGGGCGGCATTGTTGATGGCGGCGTTGATCTTGCCGCGATGCCGGACGATACCGGCATCGCCGAGCAGCCGCTCGACGTCGCGCTCGCCGAAACCTGCGACGGTCGGGATATCGAATCCGGCGAATGCCGTGCGGAAGTTGTCCCGTTTGAGCAGGATGGTGCGCCAGGACAGGCCGGACTGGAACCCTTCGAGGCAGATCTTCTCGAACAGTCGGGTGTCGTCGGCCACCGGGAACCCCCACTCGGTGTCGTGATAGGCGGTCTCCGGTTCGCGAGCGGCCCACGAGCAGCGCAGGGCTCCATCGTCGGCGAGGGACAGGGCGTTCATGGGGCGACTCCTTCATCTGAACCGGGATACCGCTGAACCGGGGATGCCAGTGGACCCGGGATACCGTCCCGGGTTGTCGAATACCCGTTCGACGGTAGTGGGTTTCGCCCGGAACCCGCAACGGCGTTATCCACAGGCCCGCCGGTGTGATCCGGGTGACAGCCCACGACGATCGCCGGGTACGTTGGTGAGCGAGTGCTCGCTCGGGCGTTTGGCCGGTGTGCGGGCAGACCTGTGCAGCGGCGGGACCGGAGTGAAGGACAAGCAGATGGCGCAACAACTCAAGCTCGGCTTCAAGGCATCGGCCGAACAGTTCGACCCACGTGAACTCGTCGAGATCGCGGTTGCGGCCGAGCAGGCCGGCATGGATTCCGTGGCGGTCAGCGACCACTTCCAGCCGTGGCGGCACAATGGCGGTCACGCCCCGTTCTCCCTGGCCTGGATGGCCGCGGTCGGCGAGCGCACGCAGCGCGTGCAGATCGGCACGTCGGTGATGACCCCTACCTTCCGCTACAACCCGGCTGTCATCGCTCAGGCCTTCGCGACGATGGCCTGCCTGTATCCCGGACGCATCATGCTCGGTGTCGGCACCGGCGAGGCGCTCAACGAGTACGCCACCGGCTTCCAGGGTGAATGGCCCGAGTTCAAGGAGCGTTTCGCCCGGCTGCGCGAGTCCATCGCACTGATGCGTCAGCTGTGGACCGGCGAGGAGGTCAACTTCGACGGCGAGTACTACAAGACGCAGGGCGCCTACATGTACGACATCCCCGAGCAGCTCGTCCCCGTGTACGTGGCCGCGGGCGGGCCGGTCGTCGCGCGCTATGCGGGCCGGGCCGGTGACGGCTTCATCTGCACCTCCGGCAAGGGGGCCGAGCTGTACACCGAGAAGCTCATCCCGGCCGTCAAGGAGGGCGCCGAGAAGGTGGGCCGCAGCTGCGACGACATCGACCGGATGATCGAGATCAAGATCTCCTACGATCCCGATCCGCAACTAGCACTGGAGAATACGCGATTCTGGGCGCCACTCTCGCTCACTCCGGAACAGAAGCACAGCGTCAACAGCTCCACCGAAATGGAACGCCTGGCCGACGAACTGCCCATCGAGCAGGTCGCCAAACGCTGGATCGTCGCCTCCGATCCCGACGAGGCCGTCGAGAAGGTCAAGTTCTACACCGACGCGGGCCTGAACCACCTCGTGTTCCACGCCCCCGGTCACGACCAGCGCCGCTTCCTCGACAACTTCGCCCGCGACCTCGAACCCCGCCTGCGCAACCTCACCGTGTAGCCCCGGGAGACTCGGATCACGCGATGTGGTCCGGAGGGTTAGGGTTTAGCGCATGGGACAGTCGGCGACGCCTGAATCGGCGCCTTCGTGCAGAAACATCTATGTGGCATCGGCCGAAGGCGATACCGGCAAATCGGCGATCGCGCTCGGCCTGCTGGCCCTGCTGATCGCGACCAGCGGCCGGGTCGGAGTGTTCCGGCCCATCTCGCGTGCCGCGGCAAACGGCGAGCGTGACCGCATCCTCGAACTGATGATGGAGCACCTCTCCGCCGACCTCGACTACGACGACTGTCTCGGCGTCACCTACGACGACGTGCACGCCGACCCCGATGCCGCGATCGCCGAGATCGTCGCCCGGTTCCACGCCGTCGAGGAGCGTTGTGACGCCGTGGTTATCGTCGGCTCGGACTACACCGGTATCGGCAATCCGTCGGAGCTGTCGTTCAATGCCCGTGTCGCGGCCAATCTCTCGGCACCGGTGGTCCTGGCACTGCGGGCGGTCGACCAGACTCCGGCCGAACTGCGCGCACACGCCGAAGTGCTCGTCGGCGAGATCGCCGCCGCACACGCCTCCACCGCGGTGCTCATCGCCAACAGGTGCGATCCGGCGCGGTTGAAGGAGATCACCGCCGAGCTGGCCACCACCGGTGTGCAGTCGTGGGCACTGCCCGAGGACCCAATCCTGGTGGCGCCCACCATGGGTGAGCTGCAGGCCGCGCTCGGGGCCGAACTGTACAGCGGCGACCCCGAACTCCTCGACAGGGAGGCGCTACGGGTGATGGTCGGCGGCATGACCGTCGAGCATATTCTCGAACGCATCACCGACTCCACCGTCGTCATCACCCCGGCCGACAGATCCGACGTCCTCCTCGCTCTGGTCAATGCCAATGTGGCGCATGGCTTTCCGAGGCTGACCGGAATCATTCTCAACGGTGGTCTGCGACCGCACCCGATGATCGACAGCCTCGTCAAAGGCATGCGGGCCACACTGCCCATCATCGCGTGTGAGCAGGGCACCTACGAGACCGCCCGCACCTCCGCGCACACCCGCGGCCAGGTGAGCAGGTTCTCGGCCCGCAAGATCGAGGCCGCGATCGCGATGATGGAAAAGCACATCGACGCGGCCGAATTGATGAAACCACTGGACGTGCCGCTCACCGAGGTGGTGACCCCGCAGATGTTCGAGTACGAACTGCTCGCGCGGGCCAGAGCGGACAGGCGCCACATCGTCCTACCCGAGGGCAACGACGACAGGATCCTGCGGGCGGCGGGAATCCTGGTGCGCCGTAACGTTGCCCGATTGACGGTGCTCGGCGACCCGGTGCTGGTGCGGGCCCGCGCCGACGAACTCGGTATCGACTTCGACGGCATCGACATCATCAATCCGCTCGATTCCGAACTGGTCGACGAGTTCGCCGACGCCTATCACCAACTCCGCAAGCACAAGGGCATCGACGAGGAGGCGGCCCGCGACATCGTCCGGGACGTCTCGTATTTCGGCACGATGATGGTGCACCTCGGCAAGGCCGACGGCATGGTGTCGGGGGCCGCGCACACCACGGCGCACACCATCCGGCCGTCGTTCGAGATCATCAAGACCAAACCGGGCGTGTCGACGGTCTCGAGCGTGTTCTTCATGTGCCTGGCCGACCAGGTTCTCGCGTTCGGTGACTGCGCGGTGGTGCCCGATCCCACCGACCGACAACTCGCCGACATCGCCATCTCGTCGTCGGAGACTGCGGCGGCGTTCGGCATCACGCCGCGGGTGGCGATGCTGTCGTATTCGACCGGTCAGTCCGGGTCGGGTGCCGACGTCGACAAAGTGCGGGTGGCCACCGGGCTGGTACGCGAACGACGCCCGGATCTGTTGGTGGAGGGCCCTATTCAGTACGACGCCGCGGTCGAACCGTCTGTGGCGGCCACCAAGATGCCCGACTCGCCGGTTGCCGGGCAGGCGACGGTGCTGATCTTCCCCGACCTCAATACCGGCAACAACACCTACAAGGCGGTGCAGCGCAGCGCCGGCGCGGTGGCGATCGGCCCGGTGTTGCAGGGCCTCAACAAGCCCATCAACGACCTGTCGCGCGGTGCGCTCGTGTCCGACATCGTCAACACCGTCGCGATCACCGCCATCCAGGCCCAGGCGTGCGAAAAAGGTGATGCCACATGAGTATTGCGGGTTCGGTGCTGGTCCTCAACGCGGGCTCGTCGTCGCTGAAGTACCAACTGATACACCCCGACACGGAGGTGGTCAGCGCCGAAGGACTGTGCGAGCGGATCGGTGATCTGGGATCGTCGATCACGCACGAACAGAACGGTGCCGAACTCACCGAAGAGATCGAACTGCCCGACCACAGGACGGCGTTCGAGCGGGTCGCCGAACTGTTCGCCGAGGGCGGGATCGACCTGGACACAGCGGGTTTGCGTGCCGTCGGGCACCGGGTGGTGCACGGCGGGCGTACTTTCTTCCTGCCCACGCTGATCGACGAACACGTGATGAGCGAGATCGAACGTATCGCCGGCCTTGCGCCACTGCATAATCCGGCCAACCTGATCGGTATACGGGCCGCCGGCCAGTTGCTGCCCGATGTCCCGGCGGTCGCCGTGTTCGACACCGCGTTCTTTCACGGCCTGCCCGATGCGGCGGCCACCTATGCCCTCGACCGCGGTGTGGCCAGCCTGCATGCCATCCGCCGCTACGGTTTTCACGGCACCAGTCACGAGTACGTGTCGGGCAAGGCTGCCGAGTTTCTCGGCAAACCCCTTTCCGAGCTCAATCAGATCGTGCTGCACCTGGGTAACGGGGCGTCGGCGTCGGCGATCCGCGGCGGGCAGCCGATCGACACGTCGATGGGGATGACCCCGCTGCAGGGGCTGGTCATGGGAACCCGCAGCGGCGACATCGATCCCGGCGTCGTGATGCACCTGCACAGGGTGGCCAAACTGTCCGCCGATCAGATCGACACCCTGCTCAACAAACAGTCCGGCCTCAAAGGGCTGTGCGGCGAAAGCGATTTCCGATCCGTCACCGCGCTCATCGAGCAGGGTGATCATTCGGCGAAGCTGGCCTACGACGTGTACGTACACCGGTTGCGGCACTACCTCGGTGCCTACCTGCTCGACCTCGGCCGACTCGATGCGATCTGCTTCACCGCCGGTGTCGGCGAGAACGCCGCCGGCCTGCGCGCCGACACCCTCACCGATCTGGAAAACTTCGGCATCATCCTCGATCCGGAGCGAAATTCCGTGCGCTCCAAGGAAACCCGCCGGATCTCCACCGACGGCAGTGCTGTTGACGTGCTGGTGGTCCCCACCAATGAAGAACTCGCCATCGCCCGCCAGGCCGCCCAGGTCGTCGCCGACTCCTGACGTCGTCACACCTCGAAACCGGCGGGGCGATCAGAAGAGAGTGGCCGGGCGCACGTAGTTGGCGAGGTCGACCAGTATGAATCGGTGGTCGCGGTTGGAGCGGGTCTGCCGGGCCAGGGCGCGAAGGGAGCTCTCGGTACCGCGTCGCACACCGAGTTCGGTGAACGGGTAGCCGAGGAACTTCACCTTCGGGTCGGTGGGTGGATCATCCTGTGCCGCAATCCATCCCAGGGCTGTCCCGAGAACGATGAGGGCCAGCCGGGCTTTGCGGGGTTCGGTCTCGGGGATCTGTTCGAGCCGGGCGGCGGCTTCGGTGATCTCCTCGCGGGTGATGTCCTCGGTCTTGCGGCCGTGCACCAGGATCAGTACGGCCGTGGCCCGCGCGGTGTTGTAATGCCTGCTGGTGGAAGGGACTTCGTCGAGAGGTTCGAGAGCCTCGGCGATCCGGCCGGAGGCCGTGTTCAGCCGCGCCAGGCCGAACGCGGCGGTGATGATCGTGTGGTTGGTCCACCACAGGTCGTGATAATGGTGGGCGGCGATCGTGGTCCACTCGGTGATGCGTCGTTGGCTCGCCAGGCGTTCGTCCGCGAGCCACCGGCCGATCAACTCCGCTGTGCCCGCGACGGCGATCTTCGGTGCGATCTCACCCGGCATCGCTTGCAGCACATCATCGAAACGCTCATAGGCGATCTCCGGTTCGCCATTGCGCAACGCGCACAGACCCATGTACCAGCGCACCCGCCACGAGTCGCCGTGGTGAACGGTGATGTTGCGCAGCAACTCCATGGCGGTGTCGACGTTGTCGAGTTCGAGATGGGCGCGCGCCTCCACCAGATCGATCTCCAGCGACGGGTGCGGATCGGCCGAAGGGGTTCCGAAGACCGCTGAAAATCCGTCGGCACGAGCCACTTTGATCGAATCGAGGGTTTGCCGTGGCGAGGACAGGGCCGCGGAGGTGAGCATGCCGGCGGCCGGATCGGCGGGGCTGACCAGTGGGACCGGGAGCGCGTGCGCGATGTCGAGCGGATCGTAGAACGCCGCCTTGTCGGGGTCGAAGAATCCGTCGACCGGACCGAGCAGCAGTTCGGTGCCGAAAGTGGTGCGCGGCGGGCTGAACACCGTCGACAACGACGGCCGCGGCACCCCCGTGTGCACGGCCACCACCTCGCGCAGCACGTTGAGCACCTGTGTGCTCATCTCCTCCGCGGAGACGAACCTCTCGTCGGGGTCGGATGACGTAGCACGTTGCAGCAGAAGCTGATACGACGGATTGTCGGCCAGGACCGGGGCGTCCTCGGGGCTCGGCAGGCCGTCGAGGTATCGGCCGTTCTTGCGGCGCATCGGCAATGTGAGTGCGGCGAGGGTGCGGCCGATGCTGTAGATGTCGGTGGCCACCTGCGGACCGGTCCGCACGATCTCCGGCGCCTGGAATCCCGGTGTGCCGTACAGATGTCCGTAGCCGTTGATCGCCGATACCGCACCGAGGTCGATCAGCTTGACGTCGTCGCTGGTGACCATGATGTTCTCGGGTTTGACGTCGTTGTACACCAGGCCCACCGAGTGCAGATAGCCCACGGCCGGCAGCACTTCGAGCATGTACGCCATCGCCTGCTCGATGGTCAGTAGGCGATTGTCGCTGTCGAGGTCCGACTTCTGCGCCGCCATAAGCTGTTTGAGCGTCTGGCCACCGACGTACTCCATGACGATGTAGCCGATGTGCTGGCCGAACTGGTCGGGATGCTCGACGAAGTTGTAGATCTTGACGATGCCCGGATGATTCACCGAAGCCAGGAACTGCCGTTCGGCGAGCGCCACCTGCTGCGCCTCCGAATCGGAGGAATTGAGCAGTCCTTTGAGGACAACGGGCCGGTCGGACACATTGTGGTCGGTGGCCAGATACAGCCAGCCCATGCCGCCGTGAGCGATCGCGCCCGCGATCTCGTACTGGTCGGCGACCAGTGTGCCGGGGTCAAGGCCCGGAACGAACGAATAGTGCGCACCGCACTTCGGGCAGTCACCGGTCATCGGGCCGGAATGTTCGCCGTCGTTGCGGCCGACGGGCCTGCCGCAACGCCAGCACCGGCGTTTGCCCTCCGGGATGACGGCCCCGGTGAGGACTGCGTCGGCGGGGTCGATGTCGTGGATCGTGGGCAGGTCCACCAGTCCGCTACCCAGGCGCCGGTCGTGCACTCCCAGATGATTCTGCGGGATCAGGCGCAGTTTCGAGCCGGTGCCGATGGGTTCGGTCGACACGGGCCCGGTGCTGCCGGTGGTGTAGTCGGTGACCGGTCCGGGCCCGGGCGGTGGTCTGCGGGGAACCTCGTCGGTGTCGTCGGCGAACGGGTCGAACGCGGCTGCCTGGGTGCCGTTCGTCTCGTCCGCCTCGTCGGCGAACGGGTCGAATGCGGTGGCCTGGGTGCCGTCGGTCTGGTCGGCCTCGTCGTCGGCGAACGGGTTGAATGTCACGGCCTGGGTGCCGTCGGTTTCGTCCGCCTCGTCGTCGGCGAACGGGTCGAACGCGACGGCCTCGGTGTGGTCGCTCTCGTCGAAATCCGTCTCGTCGAGATCACCGGAATGCACCTGGTCGGCGGTCATGTGGCCGGGTTCGGTGGTGCGGTCCCCGTCGAGTGGGGAATCGCCTGTGGAGTGCGCCGGTGTGGGTGAGCCGGTCATTGTTCGCGCTCAGTCCTGGTATCGGGGTATGGGTGGAGAGCCGGGGCCCAGGATCGACAACCAGCGGTTGTACATCTGCTGCCATTGTCCTGAGGTGCGCACGTCGTCGAGGACGCCGTTGACGAACCGGACCAGGTCATCGTGACCTTTCGCGATACCCACCGCATAGTTCTCCTCGCCGAGACTCGGCCCGATGACCCGGACCCACGGATCCTGTTCGGCCAGCCCGGCGAGGATCGCGTCGTCGGTGCTCACCGCGTCGACCTGTCCCTGCTGGAGCATCACCAGGCAGTCGGCCCAGGTACTGGTGGTGGTGATGTGGGCGGTGGGCACGATCGACTGGAGCCTGCCGATGGACGTCACTCCGCGTGCCGCGCACACCCGTTTGCCGGCCAGGTCGCCGGCGTCGGCGATCCCGCTATTGCGTTGGGCCAAAATACGTTGGGCGGCAACGTAATAGGGCGCAGAGAACGACACCGCCTGGCGGCGGTCGCAAGTGATCGACATGGTCTTGACCACCACGTCCACGTCGCCCTTCTGGAGGTACTTTATCCGGTCGCCGGAGGTGAGTACCCGGAACTCGATCTGGTTGGGATCGCCGAAGACGGCGCGGGCGATCGCCCGGGCGATGTCGACGTCGAATCCTTTGATGTCGCCGGTGATGGTGTCGCGGAAACTGAACAGATTGCTGCCGATGTCGAGGCCGACGATGAGCCGGCCGCGCGAGAAGATGGCGGCCATCGTGCTGCGGGCGGGCATGTGCCGGGGCGTGGGCAACTGGCCGGGCCGCAGACTCGTCAGGGCGTCGCAGTCACCGGCGTCGGGGACGGGCTCGACCGTGGTCTGCGGCATGGCACCGGGAGGAGCGGGTATGTCGGCGGTGGCACTCGGCGGCGGCGAGTCGGGGGCGGGGAACTCGGTGCACCCGGTCATGGTGAGAGCGGCCAGCACCATTGCCGCCAGAATCGTCGCGGCCGGCCTGCGCGCCGTCATCGGTACTCCCGGATCCGGGGAACCAACCCGCCGATGACGGCCAGTGTGGCGAAGCAGGCGATGACGAGCATTCCCGTTCCCGTGTAACCGATGACGCGCTGCGCGGTGTTGATGTCGGTGCGGAACGATTCGCGGGTGGCGGTGATGCCTTTGACGAGGTCGGCGTCGAGTGCTGCGTACCGCTTGGCCGACGTGCCGGTGCCGATGATCTTCTGCGCTTTCGAGAAGTCGCCGCTTTCGATCGCCGTGCGTGCGTCGTTGTCGGCGGCGATCCACTGGGCCAGCAGGTCGAGGGTGGCACCGAGTTGACTGGGTGTGACCGCGGCGACGTCGTGGTGGTCGTTTTGCAGCGTGGTGAGGGTGTGTCGGATCTGCAGCGTGGCCAGATTGAACGTCTCTCTGAGACCTTCCGTGTCGCCGCGCTGTACGAATGACAGCGTCTCGGCCGACCGGGCCTGCTGGGTCGCGATGCGTGCCGACGTCAGATCGCGTAGCGGGTCGGCGCCGTTCTCGCGGGCGCTGTGGGTGATGGCCACCGATGTCAGCCCCGAGGCGAGCAACCACATCGACCCGACGACGATGGCCGTCAGTGCGGCGAGGATGCCCACATTGAATCGGCGACGGGTCCGCCGGGCCAGATACCGGGAGGTGGCCACCAGAGCCACGATGGTCACGGCGAGCGCCGCGTACACCCCCCACGGCGGTGTCGACAGGGTCTGCTGCGGGTCGGAGATGGCGGCGGATCGGCGGTCGTAGACGCGCTGGGCGGCCGGGAGGATCGTCTTCTGCATGAGAGTCGACGCCACACCCAGGTACGCGGACCCGACAGGATTGCCGAGCCGGTTGTTGGTGCGCGCAGTCTCCACCAGCCCGGTGTAGACGGGGATGTTCTTGGCCAGGGACTCCACGTCCTGGCGGGTTTCGGTGAACTCCTTGGCCGAGTCCGCCTCGGCCTCGTCCATCAGGCTGCCCGCCGCGGTGATCAGCGAGGTCGTGGCCGTGGCGATGGCGTCGGCGTAGCGGGTGCGCAGCGTGGGCGACTCCAGGCCGCCGGACAGGAACGCCCCGTTGGCCGACGCGTCGGCGATCGACAGGGAGCTGTAGAGCACCTGGGCGGATTCGGCGAGCGGTTCGGTGCGGTCGACCATCGCCCGTAAGGTGCTGGTGCGGTCGTCGAGCACGCTCGCCGAATACCAGCCGGTGAGCAGCAGCGCCAGCGACAGCACGATCATAATCGCGACCAGTCTGCCCGGCGAGGTGCGCGCGTAGTGACGCAAAGCGGCGATCGGCGGCTGGGTGCGGGGGCGGGTTTCGGACAGCTCGCGGCGGTCGGCGAGGGCTTGCCGCAGCGGGGGCAACGCGAGCCCGCTCGCCGAGCGCCCGGCCCGACCTGCGCGGGTGACGGCGCTGCGCACGGGAGATGCGTGGCCGGTCACCGTAGGCCTCCTACCCGAGCGTGGGACTCTGCATTCTCCACCCTAGTCGCGCTCAACCCGGTTTGGAGGCTGGCTCACCAGACCTATCTCACATACGGTTGAAAAGACGACAGCCCGGAAGGTGAGTCGGTGGGGACAGGTTGGCGGGGGACGGTCAGCGGGGACGATTAGGAGGCGATGTGCGCGGCGACGGTGACGGATGGGTTCTCGATCCCGACGGCTCACGGTACTGGGGTGTGCACGGCGCGGCCGGGTTGCTGCTGCTGGCACCGCTACCGGACGGCGTGACCGGCGTACTGTTGCAGCACCGGGCCGCATGGTCGCATCAGGGCGGCACGTGGGCGCTGCCGGGCGGGGCCCGTGACTCGCACGAGAGCGCCATCGACACCGCGATCCGCGAGGCCGACGAGGAGGCCGGGATCGGCGGCCACGAACTGCGGGTGCTGTCGGCGTTCGTCACTCACAACGCCCCCAGCGGCTGGACCTACACGACGGTGATCGCGGAGGTCGATGAGCCGGTCCGGACCGTCGCCAACGGTGAGTCCACCGAACTGCGGTGGGTCGATATCACCGATGTCGAGCACATGCCCCTGCACCCCGCCTTCGGACGCAGCTGGCCCCGGCTGAAAGACCACCTGACGACGGCCGCCCGGCAACAGTCGTGACTGCCGCTCGGAGGTGGTGACGTCAGGCGTCGATTCTCACCGGACCCTTCGCGACCCTCGCTCCTTCGTCGCAACGGCCTCAGGGATCAAGACGTGTCCCCGACACACCTTCGACACAAGCACCTTCTTGATCCCTGAGGCCAAAGCGACGAAGGAGGGAGGGACGCGTTGGGTCCGGTGAGAATCGGCTCTCAATTGACGACATCAACCATGCAATCGGTTGGCGCCTGCGACCAGGGCGTTGACGTTGGCGTCGTCGCCGGTGGTGCCGGTGCCGTACGCCCAGCGCTGGGTGCCGTTGTGTTCACACAGCAGGTAGGTGGCGAACGCGTTGTCGGTGCGGCGCTGGCGTAGCGCGACGATGGCGACGGGGGCGCCGATGTCGTGCAGGATCGACGTCATCGCGCCGACGGGGCCGGTGGCGGTGGCGTGCAGTGACAGCAGGTCGTCGGCGACCGCGAGGGTGGCCTGGCAGTCGATCATGTCGTGGCCGGCGGGCTTGGTGTGAAACGCGGCCAGCCGGATGCGGCCGTCGCCGGAGTACCTGTCGGTGAAGTCTTCCCAGGTCATGGTGGATGCCTCCTCACGGATCCCGGAGGGCAGGGTGTGCCGACCGGGGTTACGTGCCGAGCATGTCTGGGCGGGATGAACGGTAAACATCGAATCTGCTCATTTCGGTCGAACTGAAGTTGACCGACTAAGGCACGCAAGCCGACCCGCAGCGGGGGGTCGGTCGAGATCAGACCCCGCTGCGGCGGGCTACGAGAAGAAGCGGACCTGCTTTGAGCACGGGGTCGAGGGTACACCCTCACGCCGCGAAAGTGTGAACCGTTTCACACTCAGGTCAGTGACCTGGGGTGATGTCGGTTCCGGTGATGCCCACTGCGGTGATGCCTACGGTGAGGGCACGGGCGGCGGCCTCGGGATCGTCGGCCGCGGTGATGGCGCGCACGACGACGATGCGCCCGGCCCCGGCCGCGGCCACCTCGGGCAGCCGCCGGGCGTCGATACCGCCGATCGCGAACCACGGCTTGCCGGGCACACTGGCGGCGACCTCGCGAACGAGGCCCAGGCCGGGCGCGGTACGGCCGGGTTTGGTGGGTGTGGGCCAGCACGGTCCGACGCAGAAGTAGTCGACGTCCCGGTCGGCTGCCGCGGCGGCCGCCTGGGTGGCGTCGTGGGTGGACTGCCCGATGATCATCTCCTCGCCGACGATCTCGCGGGCCTGCGCCGGGGTCAGATCGCCCTGCCCGACGTGCAGGACGTCGGCACCCGACAATCGGGCGAGGTCGGCACGGTCGTTGACCGACAGCAACGCCCCGCCGGCGTGGGTGATCTCGCGTAGCCGGGCGAGGATCGCGAGTTCCTCGGCCGCTTCGAGGGCACCGAATTGTTTCTCACCGGCCGAACCCTTGTCCCGCAGCTGCACGATGT
The DNA here is from genome assembly GCF_937858515.1 of uncultured Gordonia sp. Classification (NCBI taxonomy): domain Bacteria; kingdom Bacillati; phylum Actinomycetota; class Actinomycetes; order Mycobacteriales; family Gordoniaceae; genus Gordonia; species uncultured Gordonia sp. The sequence continues at coordinate 23,616 of NZ_CALLZT010000062.1, forward strand.
CGACACCGCCGGCGACTGCTTTGGCGACGAACTCGTCGAGGTCGCCGAGTTCGCGGCGGGCGTCGGTACACAGGTACAGGCGGGCGCAGGCGAGCCGGTCATGGATGTGACGGGCCGGCCTGTTGTGCATATGGGTGGTCACGAGGCGTAGGTGGTGTAGCCCTTGCCCGTTCCGGGCGTGACGATGTCGTCGAGTTCGGCCAGTTCTTCGGCGCTCGGATCCCACTGTGCCGCATGCACATTGGCGTTGATCTGCTCGGGGCGGGTGGCCCCGGAGATCACCGATCCGACGGCAGGCTGGGCCAGTAGGCCGCCGATCGCGACGTCGAGCAGGGGGATGCCGCGGTCGTCGGCGAACTTCTGCAGACCGTCGACGATGTCGAAGTCGGCGCCGTCGTAGCGGAAGGTCTCGGTGGCCAGCCGGGTACCCTCGGCCGGTGCCTGATCGCGCTTGTACTTGCCGGTGAGCAGGCCGTAGGCGAGCGGGAAGTACGGCAGCAGGCTGATGCCGAACGTTTCGAGAGCGGGCACGAGTTCGGCCTCGGCACTGCGGTTGTACAGCGAGTATTCGTTCTGCGCGGTGATGAAGTGCGGTGCGCCGAGCGATTCGGCGAGCCAGTCGGCGTTCACCACCTCCCACGCGGTCATGTTCGACGACCCGATGTACCGGACCTTGCCGGCGGTGACCAGATCGGCGAGTGCGTCGAGGGTTTCTTCCAGCGGCGTCACCCGGTCGGGGGTGTGCAGCTGATAGAGGTCGATGTAGTCGGTGCCGAGCCTGCGCAGGCTGCCCTCGACGGCCTTGGCGATGTAGCCGCGGCTGCCGCGCACCCCGAAGTCCTCCCCGTACAGGCCGCCGGTGTCCATCCCGAACTTGGTGGCGATCACGACCTGATCGCGCCGGGTGCCGAGCGCCTTGCCGAGCATCTGTTCGCTGACGCCGGAGCCGTAGCTGTCGGCTGTGTCGAAGAAGTTGATCCCGGCGTCGACGGCGGCGTCGATGACCGCTGTGGTGGCCGTCTGGTCGATGCGTTTGCCGAAGGCGTTGCAGCCCACGCCGACCGATGACACGACCAGGCCGCTGGTACCGAGAGGTTGGTAGCGCATGGCCCCGACGGTACTCCCGCGCCCGGTGCTCCCGAACCTGGTACTCCCGAACCGGTACTCCCGAAACCGGGGCGGCCGGTTCCGGTGGCCCGTGTATGTGTGCCGATCGTGTTCTCTACCCTGGACGGAAGGAAACACGGGAGTCCGCGGGATCGCCGGGCTGAGAGTGCGGGTCGCCCCCGCAGACCGTCACACCTGATCCGGGTCATGCCGGCGAAGGGAGGTTGCTGTGACGCACGTGGGTGCGGATCGTCCTCGGACACTGACGGTTGTCGGTGCGGGGGTGATCGGGCTGTGCTGCGGGCTGGCCGCCGCCGATGCCGGGTGGCGGGTCACTGTGCTGACCGACCCTGGCACCCCACGAGCCGCCGACGTGGCCGGTGGGATGCTCGGTTCGCTGGGTGAGGGTCATCCGGGCGAGGATGCGCTGCTGGAGATCACCGCCGATTCGGTGCGCCGCTGGCCGACGCTGCTGGCCCGGCTCGATGATCCGGCGATCGTTTCCGCCGACGATTCGCTGTTCGTCGGGGTGACGGCCGCGGATGTGGCGTTCCTGACGCAACTCGCCCGGTTCGTGTGGTCGAAAGCGGTCGACGAGTCGGTGACGACACGATCAGGGTTGCGGCAGGTGACCGGGCGCGAGATCCGGGAACTGGAACCGTCTTTGGGGCCGCGTGCCATCGGTGGATTCCTGGCGTCGGGGGAAGGCGCAGTGGACAACCGGGCATTGTTGGCGGCGCTGGAAACCCGGCTGGTGGCGGCCGGTGGAATGGTGCGGGCGCACCGCGTCGATTCGCTCACCGATCTGCCCGGCGACCGGATCTTGGTGACCGCGGGTCTGGGATCGTCGAAACTTGTTGGCGGAATTGATCTGTACCCCGCGAAGGGGGAGATCCTGCGGCTGTCGGCCAACGCGTGGTCGGTGCCCGGGCCCCGGCATGTGGTGCGTGCCCGGGTCGGCGACAGGATGGTGTACTTGGTGCCGCGCCGGGCCGGAATCGTGGTCGGTGCAACGCAATACGAACCGATCGATGCTTCGGACATGGCGCCGCGGGTGTCGGGGGTGGCCGATCTGCTGGCCGATGCACTTGAGGTGATGCCGGGTCTGGGCACCTACGATCTCGCCGAGGCGGGAGTCGGCTTTCGGCCGTGCACCGCCGACGGTCTGCCGGTGGTGCGGGCCGTCGACGATCGGGTGATCCTCGCCTGCGGCCACGGGCGCAACGGTATCGTGTTGGCGCCGTGGACCTCTCATCGTGTTGTCGAGATTCTTGACGAAACCGGAGCGAACTGATGGTCATCACAGTGAACGGCGACAGGGCGGTGCTGCCCGACAGATGCTGTGTCACCGATATGTTGGGGGCGTTGGGTTTTCCCGAACGTGGGATTGCGGTGGCCGTCGACGGCGAGGTGGTCTCGCGCCGCGATTGGAGCAGCCCGCTCATCGACGGCGCCGAGGTGGAGGTCCTGACGGCGGTGCAGGGTGGCTGAGGTGACCGGTGCCGGTGCCGATGTACTGCGGATCGCCGGCCGAGAATTCGGGTCACGGCTCATCATGGGGACCGGGGGTGCGGCCAATCATGCTGTGCTGGAACAGGCTTTGCTCGCCTCCGGAACTGAGCTCACCACCGTCGCACTGCGCCGCGTCAGTCCGGGGTCGGGTACCGGGATGGTCGACTTGCTCGACCGCCTCGGCATCGCGCTCCTGCCCAACACCGCAGGCTGCCACAGTAGGGCCGAGGCCGTGCTCACCGCCCGGCTCGCACGGGAGGCGCTCGGTACCGACTGGGTCAAACTGGAAGTGATCGCCGACGACAAGACCCTCCTGCCCGATCCGGTTGAATTGCTGGACGCCGCACAGGTTCTCGTCGCCGACGGGTTCGTGGTCCTCGCCTACACCAACGATGACCCGATCCTCGCCCGCAGGCTACAGGACGTCGGGGTGGCCGCGGTGATGCCGCTCGGCTCACCCATCGGCACCGGCCTGGGCATAATCAACCCGCACAATATCGAGATGATCGTCTCCACCGCGAACGTCCCGGTGGTGCTCGACGCCGGTGTCGGCACCGCCTCCGACGCTGCCCTCGCCATGGAATTGGGTTGCGACGCCGTCCTTCTGGCCTCCGCGGTGACCCGTGCCGACGATCCGGTCACAATGGCGACGGCGATGCGTCACGCCGTGATCGCCGGCCGCCACGCCCACCGCGCCGGCCGCATCCCGAAACGCTTCTGGGCCAACGCATCCTCCCCGGACAGAGACGGCTGAACCTGACTATTTCTTACGCGTGCCCGGCAGCACTCCGGCGTCGAGAATGGTTTTGACGTACGGTCGCATGCGGGTGACCGCATCGGTCAATTCTGTTGATGACCAAACGGTTTCGCCGAGGGCATCGGTTTCGGCCTCGATGTCGTCGTAGGTGGCGGCGCCGGCGGCGGTGAGCCGGTGTGCGATTCCGAGCTTGTTCGGGGCGTCGGTGCGTTCGGCCAGACCGGCTGCCACGAGCCGGTCGACGGAGGACTCCCAGTCGTCGTCGGACCAGCCGCGGGTGAACTTGATGGCCTCGCGACCCATGATGCGGCGGCTGACGGTCGGGTCGGGCAGGTCGGCCTCGTGGAAGGTCACCACGTCCAGGCCGTCGAGGCCGTGCGTGATCAGCGTGGCGATGTGGTTGTCGCCGCGCCATTCCCGAAGCACCGCCACATGTCGCCAGAGCCGCAGATGCGGGGCGTCGGGCACCTCGCTCGACGCCCACGCCGCCGCCAGCGCCCGCCCGCCCAGCGGCAGCCCGGTGACGGCGCCTTCGAAGGCGTCGGCGAGTTCGGCGAGCGCCGGGTCATCGAGCGTGTCGCCGAGGATGGTGCGCAACTGGTCGTCGAGCATGGCGTACCGGGCGGCCGACACCCTGTCCAGACCCACGCCCACCGCGTCGCGCCACGCGGGTTCGATGAGGGCCGGATTGAAGTTGTAGAACGTCGAGGTCACGACCGAGGGCGCACAGGCACCCAGCGGTGCGCCGCGGCCACCGGTGTAGAACGCGATGGCCGACAGTCCGGTGGCGTCCAGTGCGGTTTTCAGTCCCGGATTGAAGTAGGCCAGGACGTGGAACGGTTCGAGGGTTTCGTACGCGGTACGCGCGGAGCTCATACCGGTCAGTCTTGTCCGTCGGCGGCCCGCGTGTCCACCCTCGGCACACGATCGGCATCTTCGGCATCCTCACGGAGGTCCTCGGGGCCGGGAAGGTCCTCGCGGCCGCGCCGCCAGCCGCCCTTCATCGGCGGTGCCTCCCCGAAGTGGTCTGGGTCCCCCGAGCCGTACCAGGCCACCAGCACCGCCCCGACGAAGGCGCCAACGAAACCGGCGATGGCCAGCCCACCGAGACCGGCCTTGGCGGTGTCGCCGAGGAACAGCACGCCCACCAGACTCGGCCCGGCGGTCTCGCCGACCACCAACACGGCGGTCACCCCGTTGACGGCGCCGAGTTGCAGAGCGACGGTCTGCACGAAGAAGCCAGTGGCCCCGGCGATGGCGATTGTCCACGCGGCCGGGTCCTCGAGGAGTTTGATCGGATCGAACGGATCAACACCATGCAGCACGCGGACCGCGATCGCGATCATGCCGAACAGCAGACCCGCGCACGCACCGCCCACGATCGCGCCATGCCTGCCCACCTTGTACACACCGACGAGCGCGACGACGCACAGCACCGCGGTCGAGATGAACAGCACCCAGTGGAACCGCTCGCTGTCGGAGGTGTCCGCATACGGCGACGACGAGAAGCCGAGCATGCACAGCGACATCACCACCAGCCAGATGGCGATCCAGTCGCGGGTGTGCAGCGCGATGTTGAGCATGATGGTGCTCAGCAGGGCCGTGACCACCAGATTGGCCGACACTATGGTCTGGGACAGGAACAGCGGCAGGTAGCGGGCGGCGACTGCGCCACCGGCGAAGCCGATGACCACCATCATCGTGCCGAGGATGAACGACGGGTCGACGAACGTCGACATCGTCGACTGGATCGAGGGCCCGCCCGAGGCGTTGGTCTGACCGGCCTCGTTGCCCTCTTCACGCGCTTCCTGCGCCACGCGACGGGCGCCGAGTGCCCGCAGGACCGTCGACATGCCGTAGGCGACCGCGGCCAGGCAGGCTGCGATCACACCGATCACGAACATCTCGGACCTCCGCTCCGGTTCCGCATCAAGTGTGTGTAACCGATCTCATCGCGCCGGTTATTCCCTGGGCAGGCAGGGCAGGTCTGCGCTCGGTTTAGACTCGGTGCCGTGACTGAGTCGAATGGTAAGCACGTACTGATCACCTTCGGCCGATCGTTTCTCACGTTGAACCTTGCCCGACTGATGGCGGCAGCCGGACATCGGGTCACGATAGTGGACAGTCTTCCGATTGGGATAACGCGTTTTTCGCACGCCACGTCGAAGTTCATCCGGGTGCCCTCGCCCAAGTTCGAGCCGGTCGCCTACTGCCGCCGGCTCGTGCAGATCGCGATCGACGAGAAGGTCGACATGATCATCCCGATCCACGAGGAGACGGACATCCTGTCGATGATGGCGGGACTGTTCCCGCCCACGTGCGAACTGTTCCTGTCGCCGTTCACCACCGAGAACCAATTGCATCAGAAGGCCGAGTTCTCCCGATTGCTCGCCGACAAGGGGATGCCGGGGCTCAAGTACGCCACCCTCTCTTCACCCGACGACGTCGCCGCGTTGGACTTCACCACCCCGTTCGCACTCAAGCGGGTGTATTCGCGTGGGTCGCAGAAGGTGTACAAGATGCGGCCCGGTGATGACCTGTCGTGGCTGGACTTCGAGGACGGCAATCCGTGGCTCGCACAGCAGTGGGCGTCGGGCGACCGCTACTGCACCTACTCGATCTGCCGGGACGGCAAGGTATTCGCGCACGCCACCTATCCGGTCGGTTATGCCATTGACGGAAACTCTTGTCTGCGTTTCGAATCGGTTGATCATCCGGGGATTCTGGACTGGATCACCGAGTTCGTCGCCGACATCGGGTTCACCGGGCACATCGGTTTCGACTTCTACGACGACCCCGACATCGGTCTGCTGACCATCGAATGCAATCCGCGTGCCACCAGCGGGATCATGCTGTTCGCGCCGGCCGATGGCGTCGACAGGGCGTTCTTCGGGGGGAACACCGAATTGATCACGCCGCAGCGGGATGCCGACAAGATGATCGGGCTGGGCATGCTGATGTACGGCTGGAAACGAAAGTCATTGAACGGACGTAGCTTCCGTCAGTTCGTACGCGACTTCCGGCATTCGCGCGACGTGGTCTGGTTGTCGGGTGACCGAAAGCCCGCACTGATGCTCCCGGTGGCCTACCTGTTCATCCTGCGGCACTGCCTCAAGTACCACGTCGGCCTGGCCGAGGGCTTCATGCACGACCACGAGTGGGACGGCAAACAGGTCTCTCCGTAGGTCGAGGTGGTCACGTCATGCGTCTCATCTCACCGGACCCTTCGTGACCCTCGCTCCTTCGTCGCATCGGCCTCAGGGATCAAGATGTCTGGCCGAACCCGTGCGGACCTTTGGTGGTGGCCTCACGTCTTGATTTGTGTGGTTTGTCTTGTGGTGGCCTCACATCTTGATTTGTGTGGTTTGTCTTGTGGTGGTGGCCTCACATCTTGTTCTGTGTGATTTGTCTTGTGGTGGTGGCCACACATCTTGATCCCTGAGGGCTGTCGCGCGAGCTTGCGAGCCGACAGCGTCTCGAAGGGTCCGGTGACGCAAGGCTCCCAACGGTTTACGATGGTGCTACGACCTGTGCGCCGCGCACATACACTCCGGTGATGGCCGGCTCCCGCATCCCCAGCAGTAGCGCGAACAGCAGCTGATCCCGGGCCATCTCGTCATCCTCGGCACGAATCCCATTGGACAACAACAGTTCCAGTGGTTCCCAGCGGGCGGGGTCCACCACCACGAAGTCGGCCTCCTTGCCGGCGTCGAAGTTCCCGAACCGGGATTCTGCATCGAGAGCCCTTGCCCCGGCGAGGGTTCCGGTGAACAGCAGTTCCGCCGGATGCAGGGCGACGGCGTCGTCGCCGGGTTCGGACAGGTGCACCTTGAATGCGCAACCGAGCACCTGCGGGATCAGCCATTCGTCCCCGGCGCCCACATCGGTACCGGCGGCCACGTTCACCCCGGCGGCGACGGTCCGCCGCCACGGCATCGTCCCCGATCCCAGGAACTGTTGCGACACAGGACAATGCGCGATCGAGGTGCCGGTCTCGGCCATCCGGGCCAGTTCGGTGTCGGTGCAGTGCACGGCGTGCGCCATGATGGTGCGGCGTCCCAGCAGACTCGATCCGCCGACCGCCGACCCGGGCAGGAACCTCCCGTCGTAGGTGTCGAGGTACGAGTTCACCGAGAACAGTGATTTGACGGCGTCGATCTCGCCGGTGCCCGGCCGATTGTTCTCGTTGAGGTGCGAGTGCATGAACACCCCGCGCCCGCGGACGTCGTCGTACAGCTCGCCGAGAGCGGCCAGTGTGCGAGTGGACATCGACAGCGTGAACCGGGGCACGACCGCCACCTGCAGCAACGACGAGTCGTCGCCGTGCCAGCGGTCGATCTCGGCCGCGCACAGTTCGATGGCGCGTTCCTCGGAGGTCATCAGCGGCGCCGCCGACGGCGGTCCGACGGTCTGCACGCCGCGTCCGCTCACCAGTCGCAACCCGGCGCGCTCGGTCTCGGTGAACAGGGCGTCCTGGGCGTCGGGAAATGCCGACCCGAACACCATCGCCGCTGTGGTGCCCGATCGGATGCGGGCGGCGACGAAGTCGCGGGCGATCCGCCCGGCGAACACGGGGTCTGCCAGGCGTGCCTCGGCGGGAAAGATGCAGGTATCGAGCCATTCGAGGAGTTGCCCACCGCCGTATGCATCGAGCGAATACGTCTGCGGAAAGTGCATATGGGTGTCGACGAATCCGGGCAGCAGGAACGATCCACGATGGTCGACGACGGTGCCCGTGGCGGGCGCGTCCTGTCGGGGACCACAGTAGGTGATCACCCCGGAGTCGTCGACGATCAGCGCCCCGTCGGGGAACGTCGCCAGGGCCTCGCGTGCGCCGGTGACGTCGGGCGCGCCGGCGATGTGGACGATGTGGCCGAGATATGTGACGATCATCGGTCAACGAAAACACAGACCGGCCCCGCTCGCCCGTCGAGCGGACCGCATCTTTCCGTCGGGTATTCACTCGAACGGACGACGCCGTGTCGCCTCGGGATGTGATTCGACTCACTACAGTTGGTGTGCGGTCTACTGAATAGGTGGGCCCGACGTCTCGACCGGACCCGTGGACGAGGAGAACCGTGCCGATGCATGATCGTCAGACCCTTATCGGCCGGCCACCCACCGCTGGGCTACGGCGGCGGCGTGCATCGCGTCGGACACACGCCGTGGCTCTGGCGTCGACCGCGGTTGTGGCACTTACCTGTTCCGTGGCTCCGGCGTCGGCGGCCGACGGCGCGCGGGTGGTCCGGGAACTGACGACGGCGGGCGTCGTCACCGATGCCACCAACCCCGGCAACAGGCTCGGGCCCCGCGCCGACGGCATCGTCATGGTGGTTACCCCCGGCACCGACGACGGCACGCTCGATGACCGCATCAAACGTACTGTGGGACAACGCACCACGCTGATCGTGGCGTATCCGGAGTCGTTGTGGCCGTTCGTCGGTGGCAAATCGTCGCCGGTGCCGCCTCTTGCCGACACCTACGACGCGTCCAAACACGTGGCCGTCGACAGAAACCTCACGGTGATGCGCCGACTCGGCAAGACGGGCACACACGTGGTCTACACCGGATACTCCCAGGGTGCCGACGCCCTCGGCAATGCGACGGAGAAGGCACTGGCCCAAGGCATCGACCTCGACGACGCGAAGATCGTCCTCGTCGCCGACACCCGCAGCCCGTGGGGGATCAAGGTGGTCGCGAATACTATCGCGGGTGTGCCCGAGGTGGTCAGGGCGTTCGGCATCACTCCGGACGGCGCCCGCGATCCGGCACGGTCATCGGGCGCCGATGTCACCTCGGCGATCATCGTCGGTGATCCGGCGTCGGACTTCCAATGGCAGCCGCGGCGCCCGCTGGAATCGATCCTGGTCAACGGGGCGGGCTTTCTGGCGATCCACACCGGTTGGGGTGCACAGACTTACGGCAATCTCGACGCACTCGGCACGCCGACGGAACTGCGCAGTGTCGACGGCACGACCCGCTACCGGGTGTACGACGCCCGGCACCCGCTCGCGTTGCTGCGCCAGATGGTCCATGACCGGACCGGACTGCCTTACACGCGAGCCGATCTCAAGCGCTGGGATGCCGAGGGGGAGCGATTCTTTGCCACCGAGGTTCCGTCGGTGGACAATTCCGCCGTCCCGGTGGCCGAGGTAAGAATGAACGAGACGAGCGTGAGCGGTCCGGCTCCGAAACAGGTTGCGGCGGAGCAGAAGACCGGGAGGGAGCAGAAGACCGGGGGAGTCGCCGCAGCGCCCCCGGCGGACGCCGATTCGGGAAGTACCTCCGGTGCAACGAAACAGCCGCGGACCGCGACGGTGCGCGGTCCGCGGCTGCCCACCGATCCCGGTCAGATGTTCAGATCCGTCACCATCACAGCGGAAAACCTTCTTCCAAGAGGTCTATTGCCTCGAGCAGGGAGGTGAGGGCGGCGTCGTCGGGGATGAAGGTCAGTTCGTTGGCGATGTGGAACATCACCCCGCCCACCGCGGCGGCGAACACCCGCAGCCGCGGATTGGCGCGGTCGACCCCGAGGTAGTCGGCCATCACGTCGATGCCGTCGTAGATGGCGCGGTCGGATTCGAGTTGGTGGGACACCCGCAGCGCCGGTTCGGTGTGGATCAGCCGCAGGCGTTCGGGATTCGACGCCCACGGGTCGCCGCTGGCCGCGGTGAACAGCCCGCGGACCAGCTCCCGGACGAAACCGAAATGGTTCAGTCCCGGGGGCACGCCGGCGATCACCTGTGCGCGCACGTCGTCGAGGTCGTCGCTGAGGACCACCTGCTCCTTGGAGGAGAAATACCGGAAGAACGTGGTGTGCGACACCTCGGCCTCACGGGCGATCTGCTCCACGGTGGTGCCCGCGTACCACTGCTTCTCGAACAGCCGCATCGCCGCGTCGCGAATCGCGTTGCGGGTGCGGATCTTGTGTTTTTCGCGTAACCCGACGGGCCGCCCGATCCTGCATTCGGGGCCGTCGGTGACCGCCGTACCGTTTCCGGAGCGGCGGTCACCGTCAGGTTCGCGTCGTGGTGACGCTGCCATCGGACTACGCGGGAGCTCCGGCCTTCTCCAGTGACGCGCCGCCACCGGGGAGGTCCTCCAGGCCGTTGTTGCGCACTGCGCCGCCCTCGATGTCGAAGTCGAGGACCAGCTTGTCCAGCCACTTGGGCAGACCCCAGGCGCGATCGCCCAGCAGTGCGATCACCGCGGGCACCACCGTCATGCGGATGATGATGGCGTCGAAGAAGACCGCGATGGCCATCGCGAAGCCGAGCATCTTGGAGGTGGTGTCGGGGGCCAGCATGAACGAGGCGAACACGCAGATCATGATGATCGCGGCCGAGGACACCACGCGTGCGCCGTGCCGGTAGCCGGCGAGGATCGCCTCCTTGGCGGTCATGCCGTGGATGTATTCCTCGCGGACCCGCGTCAGCATGAACACCTGATAGTCCATGGCCAGGCCGAACACCACGCCTATCAGGAAGATCGGCAGGAACGACAGCAGCGGCATCGTGTTGTCGATCAGGCCGAACATGCCCTCCTGGAAGATCGCCACGGTGGCGCCGAACGCGGCGAGCACCGAGAAGATGAATCCGATGGTGCCGATCAGCGGAACCCACAGCGAGCGGAACACGGCGACCATGATCAGGAACGCCAGGCCCACGACGACGATCAGGTACGGGATGAGTGCCTTGTCGAGCTTGTCGGACATGTCCGACATGATCGCGGTCATGCCGCCGACGTGCATGGTCCCGCCGGCCGCCGAGACCTCGTTCTTGTAGTCGCGGATCTGCTCCATCAGGTCATGTGTTTCCTGATCGGACGGTCCGCTGTTGGGGATGATCGAAATCAGCGCGGTGTCGGCGCCGACGTTCGGGTTCTTCGGGTCGCTGCCGTTGCCCATCCAGGTGAGGGTCTTGGCGTTGGCCACGTCGTCGAGCGTCTTGATGTGCGCGACGGCCTTGTCCGCGGCGGCGGTGACGTCACCGCCGGCATTGCGGACGGTCACCAGCAGCGGGCCGTTGATGCCCTTGCCGAAGCCTTCGGCCAGCAACTCCAGCGCCTTGTTCTCGTCCTCGCTGTTCATCGTCATGCCCAGTTCCATCTTGGTCATGGGGATGGCGGCCACGACCAGCACGGCCAGCCCGGCGATGATGAACGGAATGGGTTTGGCCACGACGGCCCGGCCGAACCGCATACCGTTGGTGTCGGCGTCCTCGGACTCCTCGGCATGTTTGATCCACGGGATCTTCGGGGTGAACGCGAAGCGTCCGAACGCACCGAGCAGCGCGGGGATGAAGGTGATGGCGGCCATGACCGCCAGGCCCACGGCGATACCGGCGCCGAGGCCCATCTGGGTGACGAACGGCAGCCCGATCACCATCAGGGCGACCACGGCGATGATCACGGTGAGGCCGGCGAACACCACCGCGGATCCGGCGGTGCCCACCGCGCGTCCCACGGCATCCTCCCTGGATCCGCCTCTGGCGACCTCACTTCGGTACCGGGACACGATGAACAGCGCGTAGTCGATGGAGACGGCGATGCCGAGCATGGTGACGATGCCGGTGGCCGACTCGTTGACGTCGAGGAACTCGGTGCTCAGCGTCAGCAACATGATGGTGATCAGGACTGCGAAGATGCCGGTGATCAGCGGGATGAACGCGGCGACGAGGGCGCCGAAGAACACGATCATCACGATGAACGCGACGCCGAAGCCGAGCATCTCGGCGGTGCCGCCTTCGTCCTGAATCGACATCAGCGAGCCGGTGGCCTCCACGTTCAGGCCGCCGACGCGATGATCTTTGAGGATGTCGACGAACTCGTGCTTGTCGTCGATCTCCAGGTCCATGATGTTGGTGGTCTGTCTGACCTGGATGAGGCCGACCTTGCCGTCCTCGCTGAGTGCCTGCGCGCGCGACTCGGCGGGCACCGACAGCGGGCTGACGATGGTTGCCGCATCCTTGAGTTCGGGGAGCTCTTTGAGGCTCGCGACGAGCTTGTCGATCTCGGCGGCGTGCTTGGCGATCCCGTCCGGAGCCTGGACCAGGACGCTGGTCGAGGCCTGCTCCTGATCTTCGGTGGCCACCGGGAAGTACTTCTGCATTGTGGTCATCGCGTTGCCGGAGTCGGTGCCGGGCAGTTCGAAATCCTTGGAGAACTTCGGCTGCAGTGCGCTCACGAGGCTGACGACGAGGACCATCGCGGCCACCCAGGCGGCGATCACCCACCACTTGTGTCGAAATGAGAACCGGCCTAGCCGGAAGAGTATGGACGCCATGGTCTCCATCCCTCGAACTGGATTGGCAAGATGTGGCAGTCAATCAAAAGTGGAACTGACTACCAGTTTGGTCTACCCCTCGGCGCCGGTCATCGCAACCCTGGCGGCCGCGAGTGTGACGCAACTCGCCGCAGCGTGTCGATGTGATGAACGCTAGGGCATAAGGTCCCTTCGGTGGTGCCTAATTTCCGGGGACTGTTCGAGTATGCGGGTCGACGGGCATTCGGCGCATCCCTCAACACCCTGAAATCACCCCCGGTTGTGTCCCTGAGTCAGGGATGGGTGGGGGCTTCCGGTCGTGTTCGTGATTCGGGCGCGGTCCATAATGTCGTGACAATCGCGGCGTGATGGAAGGGCATCGTATGGGAGTGCGGATCGGTGTTGTGGGCCTCGGCCGGATCGGCGCATTCCACGTCGACACGTTGGCCTCGTCCGACGCGGTCGACCGGGTGTTGGTCACCGATGTGGTGCCGGAGGCGATCGAGTCGGTCACCGGCCGGTACTGCCAGGCGCAAGGCTGCGCGGACGTCGACGCCGTGCTCGCCGCGGGTGTCGACGGGCTGGTGATCGCCTCGGCGACCGCCACTCGCGCGGGATTCATCGAGAAGTCCGTGGCCGCCGGTGTGCCGGTCTTCTGCGAGAAACCGATCGCGATGTCGTCGACGGAGACGGCCGGCGTCGTTGCCCGGTGCGCGGGCTCCGGCGTGCCGGTCGTGATCGGCTGTAGCCGACGATCGGATCCGGCTGTCTCCGCGGTGTGCGACGCGGTCGCCTCGGGTGCACTCGGGTTCATCACCACCGCTCGGTCGGTGACGCTCGATCCGGTGCCGCCGCCGATGTCGTACATCGCCCGGTCCGGTGGGATCTTCCGCGACCTCGCCGTGCACGATTTCGATACCCTGCGCTGGGTGGTCGGGCAGGACGTGGTGGAGGTGTACGCCACCGGCGCCAACCTGGGCGACCCCGAGTTCACCGCATACGACGACATCGACTCGGCCACAGCGATCCTCACGTTCGACTCCGGTGCGATGGGAGTGGTGTCCGTGGGCCGCTATAACGGCCGCGGCCACGACCGCCGCCTCGAAGTTCACGGCAGTGCTGATTCCGTTGTGGCGGATTGGAATCCGGACTGTACATTTCCCGAAGGTGCCCCGCACGGATCGGTCCCGGACCGGCTCGCTGATGCCCGCCGCCGAGAGCTCCACGCATTCTGCGCGATGGTGGCCGGCGCGTCGTCGACGTCGCTGTGCACCCTGGACGAGGCGCTCGAGACGGCCCTCATCGCCGACGCCGCGACAACATCCATGCACGAAAAGCGACCGGTCCGCATCGACGAAATAGCCGAAATACCCTCCTCAGATTGACCTTTCGCTGGTTGAGGTGTGAGGAGCGTAAGCGGCGAGCCTCGAAACCCGGTGAGAGAACCTTGTCGTCTCACCTGGTTTCGAGGCTCGCAGGCTCACACCTCAACCAGCGGGGGTGCTGCCCGTCAGGTCAGCTTGTAGACCGTGGTCCCGCCGACCGTCGTCGCGGTGAAGTTCTCCGCGACCCATGCGGAGATCTCCGAGTTGCCGCCGGGGCCGCCACCGCTGCCGCCGAGGTAGTAACCGATCTTGCCGGCCGCCACATAGGCCTTGAACTGATCGAGGGTCGGGGCGGGGTCGCCGCTCCAGCCGCCGATCGCCATCACCGAGGTGCCGGTGGCCAATTCGATACCGGCCGCGGACTGCGAGCCGTTGGTGGCCGCCGACCAGGTGGTGCCGGCCGACTTCAGCAGCGCCACCAGTTCGGTGTTCGACGAGATGTCCTCGCCGCCGGGGCCGCCGCCCTGGCCACCCTGACGAGCGTTCGACGATCCGGCCTGTCCGTCGGTGCCGTTCCGGCCATTGGTGCTCTGACCTGCCGAGTTCTGACCGTTCGCAGTCTGACCGCCGGCGTTCTGGCCCGTCGTATTCTGGCCGCCGTTCCCGCCGGGACCTCCGCCACCGGGACCGCCCATGCCGCCGCCGCTGATCGACGTGCTCACCGCGCTCGGGATCGAACCGCCGTGCGTCTCGGACGCGGTGGCGATGGAGAAGGCCGCGGTGCCACCGAATCCGGCGAGCGAACCGGCGATGAGTGCCGAGGCGACCAGCTTCTTCATACCCAGGGTGCTGCCGATCAGCAGTCCCGCGATCGAGGCCAGCGCGACCAATCCGATTGCCCAGCGGCACCATTCGGGACCCCAGCTGTTGCGGTCGAGCAGGACGATCGACCACCAGGCGGCCAGCCCGATCATCGCGGCCATCATCAGGCGTCCGTCCCAGTGCTCACGACGCCGCCAGGCCAGCACGGCGCCGATGCCCACCAGGGCGCCGATCGCCGGTGCCAGGGCCACCGTGTAGTACGGGTGGATGGTGCCGCTCATGAACGAGAACACCAGTGCGGTCACCAGAAGCCAACCACCCCAAGCAAATACCGCACCACCCTCGACGCGGTTCATACGTCCGGTGAACGTGCTCAGCTGGTTGATGCTGCGCACACCGACATAGGCGGCGAACACCAACACAAGCAGCGCCACCGGCAGCAGCCAGGAGATCTCGTTACCCATCTCGGAGCTGAACAACCGGCTCAGTCCGGTGGAGCCGCCGAACGACCCGCCGGCCTGGCCACCACCACCACCCGGACCGCCCCCATTGCCGCCGCTGATACGGCCGATGCCGTTATAGCCGAGCACCAGGTCCATGAAGGTGTTGTCGGTGGAACCGCCGATATAGGGCCGCGAGGATGCGGGGGTCAGGATGGTGGCCACCACGAACCACCCCGCGCTGACGATCAGCGCGACGGTCGCGCCGATCAGGTGCAGTATCCGTTTGGTCCAGCTGTTGTTCGCGAACACGAGATACGCCAGGCCGAAGGCGGGCAGTACCAGCAGCCCCTGCATCATCTTGGTGAGGAACGCGAACCCGAGTGCCACACCCACCAGTGCCAGCCAGCGGCCGGAATTGGTGGCGATCGCCCGTACCAGGGCGTACCCGGCGGCGGTCATCAGCAACACCAGCAGCGCATCGGGATTGTTGAACCGGAACATCAGCGCGGCGGCCGGGGTGAACGCGAGCACGGCGCCCGCGATCAGCCCGGCGACAGTGCCCTGTTTCGGGTCACTGAATGTGCGCCGCATCGTCGCATACAGCAGGCCGACGGCGGCCACTCCCATCAGAGCCTGCGGAGCCAGTGCGGCCCAACTGTTCACGCCGAAGATCCGCATCGACAATCCCGTAACCCACAGCGCGGCAGGAGGTTTGTCGACGGTGATGAAGTTGGCGGCGTCGAGCGAGCCGAAGAACCAGGCCCGCCAGCTCTGCGAACCCGCTTGTGCCGCAGCCGCATAGAAGGTGTTGGCGTAGCCGCTGGCGCTCAGATTCCACAGATAGAGCACCGCGGTCGTCGCCAGGAGTCCGCTCAGCGCCCATTTGCTCCACCACAGCGGGCGCCGACGCGACACCGCGGGTGGTGGCGCCGGCGTCACCTCCGGTGCGGCCCGGTCGAGTACTGCTGTCATGTCTGCATCTCCTTTTCTGGTCGATAACCAGAATGCGACCCGTCCCTCCGGCAGGACTGGATGGACGCTGGGAGAAGCCTGTGAGCGCTCGGGCGTTGGTGATCGGCGTACACACTATGCTCGGAGGGTATGAGCTTTCATGCGTTCGACAAGAGTGAGCAGCTGCGTGTGCTCACCACCGGTGAGACCGGTCAGCTCCTCGGTTACCTTCCGTCCGGCAAGCTGAGTATCCAGCTCACCTCCGGCGGCATCGTCATCGTCGACGAGGAGAACGTCGAGAAGGTGTAGATGCTCAGGTGAGCGATTGCCCGCACTGCTGACAATAGATCGCGCCGATCGGGTTGCCGTGCGAGCAGCCCCGGCAGGTCGCCTGCTGGGCGAGCGACGAGCCGCACGACGTACAGAACCTGCCGCCCGATGCGTGGGTGCCGCACGACGGGCAACGGGTCGAGGATTGCTGCCCGAGGTCGACGCCGCCGATGAGGTTGACGTTGCGCAGTCCTTCACGCATCTGATCGCGCCGGGCGTCCGCCTGTAGCTGCGCCAACTCGTGCGCCTGATTGGGGGAGCAACGCACGCACTGGCCGACGGGATCGTTCCAGCAGCCCTCGTCGCACACCCAGTCGCCGCAGCCACGGCACTGGTGGAAATGCGGTGATACCTCGGCGACGGCCTTCGCGAGCGCCTTGTCCTTGGCCTCGGAATTGGTGCTGCGGTCGAGAAATCTGTCGGCGGCCGAGGTCACCCGGTACATCGCCCCGTAGCCGACCAGTCGACCCAGACCCTGGACGAACTTTTGCCCGGTGGCAGCCATATCCCGCTGGAAACCGGACCGGAAGCCGTTACCGCAGCGCTCGCAACGGAACTCGAACTGGTAGCCGTCGTTGTTCGACAGATCGCTGTAATTGCCGGTGAACGGGATTCTGATGGACACGGTTGACCTCACGGGACGGTGGGACGGGCCGCACAGGCGGATGCTGCTTGAGCGTACCGCCCGGATCGCCGATCCGGCGTCGACGCCGGTGACTGTCGGTCGATCGGGAGACACCGCGGCCAAGGGTCGGCTCGGACGGAACCGACGGTCACAGTGGTCAGGTAGAGGGTTCGGGCACTCTGGGCGTCGAGCCACGTCTTCACTCGCGGATCGGGGGGTCCTGCTCATCGCATGCGGGGATCGTGGGTCGGGTCCGGGTAGCTGGGTGGGCATCCGCGCATGGTGGCCTGCGCACGAAACTCGAAGTGCCATGGTTCATTCTGGTAGATCTGGCACAGGCCGTAGGTGGCGCCGAATCTGTCCAGCCAGTCGGCGGCGCCGGTGCCGCCGAGGTCGATAGCCTTGCCGGACACGTGCGGCGAGGTGGCCGGGGTGGCGACCCAGCGGCGTGCTTCGGGGAGTGACCCGTAGGTGATGACGGCCTGGTCGAGCAGGTATTGCTGATATGCGCGCGAACGCCAGCCGCTGTTCACCACGAACGTCACGCCGCCTGTGCGGGCGACGACGGCCGCGGACCGTAATGCCGTCAGGAGTGTGCCGTCGAGCCTGCTGACCGCCGGATAGCTGTCGTCGAAGACGCTCACACCGGCGGGAACCACGCCGTCCTCGACGCCGATCGCGGCCGTCGGGGCGGCCGTGGCGATCGCGGGCGCGACGGCCGACGCGGTGACGACGGCGAGTGCTGCGATGAACGGTCGTGTACGGCGCATAGTGACATCCTCCCAGCCCGGCCGACCGCAGACCACTACGGAGACAACTGCCCCGGTGCCTGGTAGGCGGCGAGGAATGTGGTTATCGCGGCCTCGACGCGGGCGGTGATCTCGGTGGGGTCGGCGGGGGGTTGTCCCAGTGCTTGGCGCAGTTGCTGGTGGCCGACGATGCCGCCGAGGAACTGTTCGGCGGCGATCTGGCTGTCGGGGACGCGCAGTTCGCCTGCGGCGACCCGATTGTCGATGAAGGCACGCATCCGGGCATACGACACCGCAGGGCCTCGCTCGAACATCGTCGAGGCCAGTTCGGGGAAGCGGCCGCATTCGCCGACCGCCAGCCGGAACAGCACGGTTGCCCGGTCGCTGAGCGCCGCGCGGGCGGTGGCGTGCCCGAGGGCGCGCAGAGCGTCGGCGATCGGTAGCGCACCGAGCTGATCCTCGGTATTCGCCGCGACGGTCGCGTTGGCGAGGTCGGCGATGATCGCCTCGAAAAGGGCCTCTTTCGACGGGAAATACCGGTAGAGCGTGGCTTTCGACCCGCCGGATGCGGTGACCAGCTGGTCCATGCTGACGCCGTGGAAGCCGTGCAGGGCGAACTGCTCCAGCGCTACGTGCAGGTAGTGAGCTCGTCTGTCCACGACAAAACTGTACCGTTTCGTTTGACGGGTAGCTAATGAAACTGTACTGTTTCGTTTAGTCGGTACAGGTCCGGCGGCTTGCGACACACAAGGGAGCTGATATGTCCACACCGATCGTCACGCGCGGCGACGACGCCCTGACCTTCACCACGTCACCGACCGACGTGATGCGCTTCCTGGCCGGCGGCGACGAGAACTCGCCGGATGTCTACGTCGAGGAACTCGCTCCGGGCGACGGGCCACCACTGCACCGTCATCCGTGGGTGACGTGGGAAGTCGTTGTCGCCGGACGCATCCGGGTGCTCGTGGGCGAGGACACCTACGAGGCCGGAGCGGGTGACCTGATCTTCACCCCGCCGAACGTCCCGCACACGTTCATGGCGATCGGCGACGGCCCGGCCAAGCTGGTCGGCATCAACTGGCCCGGTGGATTCCATCACCTGTACGCGAAGATGGCGCCGCTGTTCCAGGTCGCCGGTCCGCCCGACTTCGGCGCGCTCGCCGCAGCCGCGGCCGAGCACGGTGCCGAGATCCTCGGTCCGCCGCTGGCACACCTCGAATCCGCGGGCGGGGTGCAGCCGCCGATCCCGCCGGCGGACCGGTGACATGGGAGCCGCCCCGAACTCGAGACCGCGATCCTGCGCCACCATCCGGAATCGACCGATCCTGGATCGGGTCGTCCCGGCACAGCCGGACGGACGAGATGTACTCCGCCGCTGTCGTAGTGATCAGTCGCGCGCGATGAGCGCATCGTAGACGGCCTCGAACCGCGCGGCCCGGTCCGCGTGGTAGTCCGCGCGTGCCGGATGCGGTTCGCAGACATAGCCGGGCCCCGGATGCCAACGCTCGACCGACGCTGCCAGGGTGTCCAGTGCCAGGTGGGCGGGTACCCAGCAAGGTGGTGCGTTTGGCGTCGATGATCTCGATGGGCAGGCCGAGGACGTCGCTGACGGCCTGGAACAATTCCGGCCGGGCTGCCACGGTGCGACCGCATACGGCGATCTTGACCGCGCCCTGTGCCGCGGGACGCAATTGACCGGCGACGCGCGCATAGCTCAACGCGATGCCTTCGACGACGCCGCGGTAGATGTCGAGAGCACTGTTGGCGGCGGCTCTGGCTGCAATGGCAGCACGCCATCAACCCCGACAACACCACCGAGAACGGGCGCCACTGCTGGTGGAGTGAGGTCCACAAACCGCCCGGGAGCGGCGAGCCGATGCGAATATGCATTCGTGCCCCGCTCCCGGGTGGTTATTGTTCTCCGGCGAACGATCATTGTCCTGCCAGTGTGAGCAACCGGTCGCGGCCCTGGGCCACCCCGCCCTCGGCCATGAATTCGACGGCAAGCCGGGCGAGCGATCGGGCGCCGGTATCCCCGAGTGCGGCGGCGACCTCGGCGGCGGCCCAGCGAGCCTCGTAGTGCCCGAGGGGCGGCCCCTCCGACAACGCCCGATCAGCCGATTCCTTCGCCTCCCCGGGCTTGCCATATTCCACCAGCACCAGCGCGATCCGGGCAGCCGCCCAACTGGCGAACAGTCCCAGATTGTCGGCCAGTGCCAATGAATTGCCGAAGGCCCGTAGAGCTTCATCGAGGTCGCCGCGGCGTCGCGCGGCCAGTCCGGTGGCTCGCCACGCCGTTGCCGTCCACCCGCGATGTCCGATGCGGGTGGCGATGGACAGTGCCTCGGCGCTGTCGGCGGCGGCCTCATCGACCCGGCCGAGTTCCGTGAGAGCTTCGGCGCGATGCCACAGCGCGTACGCCTGACCTTCTGCGTGGCCGAGCGTCCGGGCCAGGTCCAGCGCCGCATCGATGAGGCGCAGGCCCTCGGCCGCGTGGCCGGCGAAGACGAGGGCGTGACCGGCGGTCGACCGGGGCGTGATGGTCCGCACCAGATCGCCGGAGTCCGCGAAGAGGTCCGCTGCCCGGTTCAGTGCCGAACTACCTTGTCGCACATCACCTCCGAGGAACTCGGCCATGGCGCGTGCATCGACCACCCGCGCCATTCCGCCGGAGTCGCCGAGTCGCTCGTACAGCGACAGGGCCTCGGCGGCCCGCTCACCAGATCTGTGCGTGCGCCCCAGGTTCATGTCAAGTACCGAGGCCACCTCCAGCGCCCGGGCCCGGGTGGGGGCGTGCTCACCGGCCTCGGCGACCGCGAACTCGGCGAGGTGGGAGGCGCGCACGATGTCGTCGGAGCCGGACGCGAGCATCGCGAGCCGTGCCAGAATCCGGGCACGGTCGGTGCTGTTCGTCGCAGCCGACAATGCGGCCTGAAGGTCGTGCCGGGCGCCGGCGAGGTCGCCACGGCGCTGACGGGCCTCTCCGCGCACCTCATGCAGGAGCGCACCGACCTGCGCTGCCGGTGCCAACGCGAGTCCGCGGTCGGCCAGCCCGGCCGCCTCGTCGTCGGCGAAGGTGTCCAGTGCGCGCCGGGAGGCGTCACAATAGGCCGCCGACGCTGCCGCACGATCGCCGGCGTGCAGCCGATGGTGCGCCAGTCTCGTCCGATCACCTTCCGTCCCAAGTGCATTGGCGAGGTCTGCGTGATGCCGGATGCGGTCGGCGTCATCGAGCCGACCCGCCACCACGTCGGTCACCATGTCATGGGACGTCGCCCAGCCGTTGTCGCCGGCCCGGACCAGCCCACGGCGCAGGAGACGGGACAACGACTCGGCCACGGCCTGCTCGTCACGTCCGGTGGCCTCGGCCAGGAATCGGGCCGGGACCTCCAGGGCGGCCAGCGCCATGAGCGCCAGGAGACGCCGGTCCGGTGCGCTCTGGGCGTCGACCCGGGCACCGATCGAGGTCCGGTGTCCGGCCAGGGCCAGTTCGCCGGCCCGACGCGCCGCACCGGGCCCGGTATGCCACGGGCCGTTCGCCGACGGCGTCACCAGTCCTTCGGCGCTGAGCCCGCGCAACACCTCGGTCACCGCCATCGGGGTTCGGTCGGTTTGCGAGCAGATGGCCGCCACGACCCCACGATCATCGACGACGGCGCGCAGCGACTCTCCCGACAGGCCGCCCAGATCCACCCGCAGCGCCACATCGGACCGCCGCAGGAAATCGGCCACCTCGGTGTGGTCGGCCACCTCTTCGGACCGGAAGGCCACCACCGTTCCCGTCGTGGCGTCGCGCCGGACGACCGCCTCAAGCACCGCGAGACTGCTCGGGTCGCACCATTGCAGGTCATCGACGGCGATCGGCAGCGCTGCCGCCCGCAGGATCGCGGTCGCGACCTCCGGGATGAGGATCCGCCGGTTCTCCGCGTCCGGCCGCACCGCGCTGAGCCGGCCGTCGTCGAGTTCCGGCAGCAGCCATGTCAGCGTCGCGGCCATCGGTGTGGGCAGCCCGGCGCGGTGTCCCATGTCCTGGGAGAGCACCTCGCGGAGCAGTGTGCGCAGCAACGCCCACGGTTCGGCGACCTCGGCGGCATATGCACGGGCCCGGACGATCGGCACCGAGCGCGCCACGGTGTCGATCAGCCGTGATTTTCCCGCACCCGACACTCCGCCGACCAGAATCACCGTGCCGGACCGGCGTGCACCCGACAACGACGACCGGATGAGTGTCAGCTCCCGTTCCCGGCCCACGAACGCGAGTTCGTCGAACGAACGCCTACCCCGCCCGGAGGCCGGAGCAGCGCCGGCGGGAGGTCGTCGTATCAGCCGGCGATGCAGTTCAGCGGCCTCGGGAGACGGATCGACACCGAGTTCGTCGGCCAGCTCGCGCCGGTAGTCCTCGAACGCGCGCAGCGCGCCCGCCCCGTCGCCGGCGACGGCCAGTGCCCGGACCAGGAGCAGGACCGCGGGCTCACACAGCGGATCGGCATCGACGGCCGACCGGGACATCTCGACGGCACGCCCGGCATCGCCGGAGGACAGGGCGAGCGTGGCAGCCTCTTCAAGGAGGTGCCGGCGGCCACGGAACACGCGGGCGCGGAACTCGGCGGCCCAGTCGTCGTACGCATCCTCCGGCAACGGGTCTCCCTGCCACAAGTCAAGCGCCGCACGCAGTTCCGTCGCACGCAGCGCCGTCGGCGAGCCGGCCCCGGCGGTGGCCGCACGGAGCAACCGCTGGGCGTCGACGGCGCAGGCCGGTTCCGGCGCGAGCGTGTAGCCGTGCTGCCCGGTGATGATCAGGGCGGGGTCGCCGAGCGCGTGCCGGGCTCGATTGACGAGGACCTGGAGGTTCGCGACGGGGTCGGCCGGCGACCGGTCGGGCCACAGTGCCGCGGCGAGCACATCAGTGCTGACGAGCTGCCCCTGGCGGCTCGACAGTACCTTGATCAGGGTGCGGGCCTTGCGGCCGCCGAATGCCCGCGCCGGTACCTCCATGCCGTCGCGTAGCAGCGCGAACCCGCCCAGCAGCCGGATCTCCACCC
Source organism: uncultured Gordonia sp. (assembly GCF_937858515.1). Classification (NCBI taxonomy): domain Bacteria; kingdom Bacillati; phylum Actinomycetota; class Actinomycetes; order Mycobacteriales; family Gordoniaceae; genus Gordonia; species uncultured Gordonia sp. The sequence goes on from NZ_CALLZT010000062.1 coordinate 46,541, forward strand.
GTTGCGCTCCGGTCACATGTCTCATCCTTGCCGCTCGCCGCGAAACCGCAAGTAACTCGCAAGGCGTCCCTTCTAGCGTCGTAGGCGTCGTTGATCACGAACGGCAGACAGCACAACCGAAGGGAGAAGGTCATGACGACCATGCAAACGATCGAACACCGGGATTTCAGTGCGCCCGACGAGGTACGCACCTTCGAGAACGGGCGCGCCGAGATCCTGCGAGTGGGTGGCATGGAGATCGGACGACTCGTCTTCGAGCCCGGTTGGCGCTGGTCCACCCACGTGCGGCCGATCGCCGGCACCGACCTCTGCGAGGCCCCGCACTTTCAGTACCACGTGGCGGGCACCCTACGGATTCAGACGGCCGACGGCCAGGAGTTCGATGCCACGCCCGGCCAGGTGACCTCGTTGCCCGCCGGTCACGACGCCTGGGTGGTGGGCAACGACGAGGTGATCGTCGTCGACTGGTTCGGTGCCAGTCACTACGCCGAAGGACACTGACGCACCTGAATGCGCGCGATCTGCTGGAGCCGATGACGGGAATCGAACCCGCGTATTCAGCTTGGGAAGCTGATGTTCTGCCATTGAACTACATCGGCGTGCGCCTCGCGACGCAGGTCATAGCGTAGCAAGTGGGCCGGCGGGCGGTGGGGCGGGGCCCGACGGGCGTCCGATATGGGACCAATGACCCCAGTGCGGCGTGTCTGATTCGTCCGGACGTCATGGGATGTCCGGATGGCGCACAATGGTCACCCATGGCGATTGTGGCGGCGGTACTCGTAGTAGCGACCCTGGTGGCGATGACCAGCGGCCGGATGCCGGCGGTTCTGGCGCTGATGGTCGCGTTGCTGGCCGCCGGTGTCCTCGGGATCGCGACACCGGCGGAACTGTTCTCAGGGCTGAGCAACGGCGGCGTCATCACCATCGCCGCGATGCTGGTGATCGCCAAGGGCGTGCTGTCGACGGGCGTGGTCTCGCGCGTCATGTTCAAGCTGCTCTCGCAGGTCGACACGCCGACTCGGATGCTGGTCCGGCTGATCCCGCCCGTCGGCGCCATCTCCTCGCTCATCAACACCACCCCGATCGTCGCAATGCTGATCCCCGCCACCAAAGAGGTGCAGCAGCGCGCGGGGATACCGGCGCGCAGTGTGCTGCTGCCGGTGGCGCACGCGACCACCCTCGCCGGGTCGACGACGCTGGTCGGCACCAGCTCCAACCTGATCATCGCCGGATTCGCGACGTCGGCGGGTGTCCATCTGAGCATGTTCTCATTCGTTCCGATCGCCCTGCCGGTGGCGCTCGTAGGCTGGGTGGCGCTGGTCCTGCTGTCACGGCACCTGCTGCGCGGGCGGTCACGGCACAAGGACCGCGCCCTCGATTGGCGTGCGGAGATTCCCGTGTCGGGCAAGGCGGTGGGTATCGGGCGCACCGCGACCTCGATGGGCATGCACAAGACCGCCGAATTCGAACTCGTCGAGATCCGGCGCTGGGGACAGCCCGTCGACATCGACAGCCCGATCGAGGGCGGCGACCTGTTGGTGTACCGGACCACCGAACTCGGGGTGCAGATGCTGTGGGAATCGCCGCGGTTCGGGCTGGCGCCACTGCACCTGTTCGCCGTGACCATCGGCACCGAGAATCCCGGCACCGTGCGTGACCTGCAGGACGAGGAAGACCTGCTGGTGGTCGCCGCCCAGACCCACCACCGGTTCCGGGACACGCCCGCAGAACCCGGCAGCGTGTGCTATGTGTCCGTCGCGTCGAGCCAGGTGCTGGAAAAGCATGAATTCGTCAGCCTGTGGCAGAACGTGGCAGGCAAGGCTCCGCAACCGGGAAAGACGTGGGTCGCGATATCGATCCTGGTGGGGGTGATCCTCGCCGCCAGCTTCAGTCTCATGGACGTGTCTCTCGCCGCCGGATGCGGTGCGACGCTGATGGTGGTCAGCGGGGTTCTCTCGCCGAGATCGGCGGTCCGTGCCCTCGACTGGAACATTCTGGCCATCATCGCCGGGTCGATCGGGCTGGGTCAGATCGTGGTGAAGAGCGGCTTGGCCGGCTATATCTCCGACGGGATTCTGGAGTTGGGTTCGGGCAATATCCCGTTGATGGTCGCGGTGCTGGCGATCGGTACCACGCTGCTGACCAACTTCGTCACCAACGCCGCCGCCGCGGCCATCCTCACACCGGTCGCCCTGACGATCGCGTCGAGCGCTGATCTGAGTCCGGTGCTGCTGCTGACACTGATCGGCACGTGCATCTCGTTCACGTTCATCAACCCGTACAGCCACCAGTCGAACCTGATGGTGATGGAACCGGGCAACTACACCACGCGCACGTTTGTCCGATTCGGTATCCCGATCACCCTGATCTCATTGGTGACGGTGTTCCTGGTGGCCTGGCCACTGCTGGAGTACACGCGGTAGGCGCTACTTGGCCAGATGTCTCGCCATATCGAGCAGCGACTCGCCGGGCGATGACCCGGTCCGATACCCTCACCTACGTGCTGCTTTCCGACCGCGACATCCGGGCCGAACTCGCGCAGGGTCGCCTGGCGGTCGAACCGTTCGATGACACGCTGGTGCAGCCGTCGAGTATCGATGTGCGGCTGGACGGCCTGTTCCGGGTGTTCAACAACACCCGCTACACCCACATCGACCCGGCGCAACGGCAGGACGAGCTGACGAGCCTCGTCGAGCCCGCCGACGGTGAGCCGTTCGTGTTGCATCCGGGGGAGTTCGTCCTGGGTTCGACGCTGGAGATATGCACGCTGCCCGACTATCTGGCCGGCCGGCTCGAAGGCAAGTCGTCGCTGGGTCGGCTTGGCCTGCTCACCCACTCAACTGCGGGGTTCATCGATCCGGGCTTCTCAGGGCATATCACCCTGGAACTGTCCAATGTGGCAAATCTGCCGATCACCCTGTGGCCGGGGATGAAGATCGGTCAGCTTTGTCTGCTGCGGCTCACCAGCCCCGCCGAACATCCGTACGGCAGCACCGCCGTCGGCTCGAAGTATCAGGGTCAGCGGGGGCCGACACCCTCCAAGGCCTACCTCAACTTCGAGTAGGACGGCTGAACCCCCCGCGCCACCAGATCCAGCACGTGTTCGTACAGCTCACCGGCGTCGATGAACGGCGGATATGCGTCGGTCAGTTCGAGTGCGACAGCTCCGTGTACACACGCCCAGACCTGCGCTGCGAGGTCGAGGGCGTCGCCGGGGCGGATCGAACCGACGCCCTGGCCGTAGCGCACGATGTCTGCGAGGACTCCGAACGAGCGTGCCGCCACTTCGTCGTCGGCCTCGCAGTCGGTGGAGAACATCAGGGTGTACAGGTTGGGGTTGGCCAGCGCGAATGTCCGGTAGTTGCGGCCGCAGTTGCGTAACCGCTCGGCGGGATCGGTATCGATGGCGGTGACGACACCGGCGAACTCGGCGAAGCCATCGCTGACCAGCGCGTTGAGCAATCCTTCCTTGCCGTCGAAGTGGTTGTAGACGCCCATCGGGGCGACACCCGCATCCTTGGCGACGGCCCGGACGGTGAGCGCGGTCTCGCCGTCGCGTTCGAGAATCCGTCTGCCCGCCGCGAGGAGGTTGATGCGGATCTCCGTGGCGGGGGTACGGGCGGACTTCGGCGTCGACATGTTGACAAGTCTACTAGAACAGTGTTCTTCTTGAATAGAACGACGTACTACAACAGTATGGCGATGTTCTATAACTCGTGCCGGACCCCGGCACTGCACGCCACATCGCCAATCGAAGGAGGAATCACCGTGGGCTCATCAACCTCGCGCTGGCTCGCGCTGGCCGCCCTGTGTTTTGCCGAACTGCTCGTGATGGTCGACAACTCGATCGTCAACGTCGCGCTGCCGACGCTGGCGCGGGACCTGAATGCGGGAATCTCGGGTCTGCAGTGGATCGTCGACGCGTACACGCTCGTCTTCGCGGGCCTGTTGCTCACCGGCGGCTACCTCGGGGATCGGTTCGGTCACCGGCGGATGCTGCTCGCCGGCATCGGTGGATTCGCAGTCGTCTCGGTGCTGGCCGCCGCCTCGGGGGGCCTCGGCCAATTGGTCGCGGCCCGTGGCGGATTGGGGGTTTTCGCCGCGCTGGTGTTCCCGGCGACGCTGGCCATCATCACCGCGATCTTCACCAAATCCTCCGAACGTGCTGCGGCAGTGGGGATCTGGGCGGCAACCTCCGGGATCTCCGTCGCCGTCGGACCGGTTTTCGGTGGCTGGCTGCTCGAACACTTCTCCTGGCCGTCGGTGTTCTGGGTGAATGTGCCGATGGCCGTCGTGGCCGCCGCCGGTGTGCTGCTGGCAGTTCCGGCCACCCAGCCTGTATCCGTATCTCGTTTCGATGCAATGGGTTTGGCACTATCGATCGCAGGCCTGGGGTTGCTCACCTATTCCGTGATCGAAGGTCCGCACTTTGGCTGGACCGACATCCGGACCATCGCCGGACTGGTCGTCGCCGCCGCGGTGCTCGCCCTGTTCGCCCGTCGCGAGCTGTCCATCGCAGACCCGATCCTCGACATCCGGCTATTCGCCAACCGCTACTTTGCCACGGCCGCGGCCATGATCAGCGTCGCGTTCTTCGCCTTATTCGGATTCATCTTCCTGATCACCCAGTACTTCCAGGCCGTCAAAGGTTACGGTCCGCTCGAAGCAGGTGTGCGCACACTGCCTTTCGCGATCGTGATGGCGGTGTTCTCGCCGATCGCGATGATCTTGTCGCACCGGTTCGGACCCCGGTTCGTGGCCGTGACGGGAGCGCTGTCCCTCTCCGGTGGTTTCGCGCTCGTTGAACTGGCGACGCCCGATTCGAGCTACTGGCTGCTCATCATAGAGGCGATGACGCTGATGGCGGTGGGTTTGGCATTCATCTCCGGCCCCTGCACGCAGATGATCATGGATGCGCTTTCGCCCGAACAGGCCGGTGCGGGTTCGGCCGTCAACGACACCACTCGTGAACTCGGGGGCACGCTGGGCGTCGCGGTCCTCGGATCGGTGCTCACCTCCGTGTACGCCACGACCGTCGGTGATCGCCTTACCGGTCTCGGGGTGTCGGCCGGTTCGGTGCATACCGCGCAGGATTCGGTGATGGCCGGTGTCGAGGTAGCCCGGCGGGCCCCGGAGGCAGTGTCCGCAAAGCTCGAAGATGTTGTGCAGCAGGTGTTTGTCGATGGCCTGCACAGCGCGGTGTGGGTGGCGGTGGCCGTCACCGCCGCTGCCGCGGCCGCCGCGGTCGGTTTGCTCCGCGGCGCCCCGCGGGGTCGGGACCAGGACACGAGCGCTGTGGCTGAAAATGCTTCCGCGGGCCCCTCAATCGGTCTGCGGTGAGCCGTTCAGCGGGCCACCTTCCGGCGGGCTCCGAGGCGCGAGATCCAGGGGGCGAAACGGTAGACGCGGTAGCCGACCTTGGCTTCGGCGGTCACCGGGGCTACGGCCTTGTTCGCATTGATCGCCTTCACGATATCCGCGGCCACCCTGTCGGGTGTGAAACCGCGCTTTCGATAAAGCTTGTCGAGCCGATCACGTTGGGCTGCTTCAGTTTCGGCGTCGACACCGGCGATACGGGTGGAGCGGACGATATTGGTGTCGACGATGCCGGGGCAGATCGCGGTGACGCCGATACGATGTTCGGTCAGCTCGCCGCGCAGCGACTCCGAGAACATCAGCACCCCGGCCTTGGCGGCCGAATACAAGCCGAGGTCGCGGGATGGGGTGAACGCCGCCGCCGACGACACATTGACGATGTGCCCGCCGACACCGCGCTCGACCATCTGCCTGCCGAATTCGCGGCTGCCGGTGATCACACCACGCAGATCTACCGCCAGGAGCTTGTCGACCTGCTCGTCGGTTGCCGCCAAAGCTGAACCGGCCAAGGCGATGCCGGCATTGTTGATGACGATGTCGGCCACTCCGTGCCGCTCGCGGACCTGTGCGGCGAAGGCGACGAACCCCGCGGTGTCGGCGACGTCGAGCAGGTACGCGGTCGCCGTGACGCCGAACCGCTTGCATTCACGGACCGTCTCGTCGGCGGCATCGAGATCGATGTCGGCGAGTATCAGTTCACAGCCCTGTTCGGCCAGCGCGTAAGCGGTTTCGCGGCCGATGCCACTGCCCGCGCCGGTGACGACGGCCAACTTGCCCGCCATCGGTCCCGGCGAACCCAGAATGCGCGACCGGTCGACCGAATCGCGGCCATCGGATTCGATTCCTGCTCTCGCCCTGATGAATTCGCGGGTGACATCAGCCAGATAGTCCGGTCGGGTAAGGGGCAGCCAATGGCCTGTCGGGCTGGTGCGCCGCCACAGCCGTTCGGCGTAGAGGTGGGTGTCGTCGAAGATGGCCGGACGCAACGCGATATCGCGTTCGTTGACGATCTCGAGCACCGGGACCGACGTGTGCCGGGGATCGGGTGCGGCCAGCTTGGGACGGATGTTGGCGCGGTACAGCCGGAGCCCGGAGATCATGTCCTCACGCAGCGTCGGCCTGAACACCGCATTCGGCCGCGGCATGCCCTCCGCCCGGTGCAGAAACTCCCGCCAAATAGTCTGCGACCCGGTAACTCTGAAGAACAGTCCGGGCGCGACCGGTACTTGGAAAAACACGGTGTAGGCCGACGACCCGGTCTGTGCCATCGCCCGGGCCAGATTGCGGGGCGTCGGCCGACGTAGCCGCGCCCGCGCCCACGCGCCGAGTTGATCGAGGCTGGGACCCGACACCGACACGAACGACGCGATGCACTTGTCGGCGTCGCGCCGTCCGACGGCCTCCCAGGTGAGTACCGATCCCCAATCGTGGGCGAGGACGTGCACGGCGTTGTCGGGGCTGACGGCGTCGATCACCGCGAACAGGTCGTCGGCCATCTCGCTGAGCCGGTACGGGTCGTCCCCGTCGGGCCGGTCACTGTCGCCGAAACCGCGGCAGTCGTAGGCGATGACGCGAAAATCACCGGCCAGCAGAGGGGCGACGTGGGTCCACAGGTGGTGGGTGTCGGGCCACCCGTGGACCAGTACGACGGTCGGCCGAGGGTCATCACCCGATGGCGACGTGCCCGGCAAGGGTGATTCGAACACCGCCAGGCGGACAGCGCCGTTATGTACATCCTCGCGCCTGCGCCATTGCGCCATGTGGCTCTCCTGACTCCGGTCCGTGAGTGGCATTGCTCACAGCAAACCCGGAGTTGGACGTTACCACCGGTTACAGGTAACTGGAAGTCGGCTGACTACTGGCGGTATGACGACAGGAAATTGCCGATCCGCTCGATCGCCTCGGTCAGATCCCGCGACCACGGCAGCGTGACGATCCGGAAATGGTTGTGGTCGGCCATGTTGAACCCGGTGCCCTGCACGACCAGGATCTTCTCCTGCAACAGCAGGTCCTGCACGAACAACTCGTCGTTGTGGATCTCGTGCACATTCGGGTCGAGCGACGGGAACGCGTACAGTGCACCCATCGGCTTGACGCAGCTCACGCCGGGGATCTCGTTCAGCTTGTCCCAGGTGACGTTGCGCTGCTCGTACAGCCGGCCACCGGGGGCGATGAGCGCCTCGATGCTCTGATAGCCGCCGAGCGCCACTTGAATGGCGTGCTGGCCGGGAACATTGGCGCACAGCCGGGTCGACGCGAGAATCCCCAGACCCTCGATGAAACCGGCCGCATGATCCTTCGGGCCGGTCAGCACCACCCAGCCCGCCCGGTATCCGCACACCCGGTACGCCTTCGACAGCCCGTTGAACGTCAGGCACAGCAGATCGGGGGCCAGCGAGGCGATGTTGATGTGCTCGGCGTCGTCGTAGAGGATCTTGTCGTAGATCTCGTCGGCCAGGATCAGCAGCGAATGCTTGCGTGCCAGGTCGACGAGCTGTTGCAGGATCTCCCGTGAATACACCGCACCCGTCGGGTTGTTGGGGTTGATCACGACTATCGCCTTGGTGCGGTCGGTGATCTTCGACGCGATGTCGGCGATGTCGGGGTTCCAGTCGTTGCCCTCGTCGCACTTGTAGTGCACCGGGGTGCCACCGGCGAGCGAGGTCATCGCCGTCCACAGCGGATAGTCGGGCGCCGGGATCAGCACCTCGTCGCCGTCGTTGAGCAGCGCCTGCATCGTCATCGTGATCAGCTCGGACACGCCGTTGCCCAGGATCACGTCGTCGACGTCGAAGTACGGGAAGTCGGGGATGAGCTCGTACCGGGTGACGACGGCCCGCCGGGCCGAGAGCACGCCCGACGATTCGGAGTAGCCCTGCGAGTACGGCAGGGCGTGGATCATGTCGCGCATGATCACGTCCGGGGCCTCGAAACCGAACAGGGCCGGATTGCCGATGTTGAGCTTGAGGATCCGGTGCCCCTCGGCCTCCAGCCGCGCCGCGTGCGCGTGTACCGGACCCCTGATCTCGTAGCACACGTTCTGCAGCTTCTGCGACTGCTCGAGTGGCTTCAGGTTCTGATTGAGGTGCGATACATGGGGTCTACTCACGAGTTCAATTGTGACAGCCCAGCGCAAATGTGTTTCACGGACCGGGCGGCCGACGAAAAACCGCCCTCCACAGGTGAGCCGATGCGTTATCGCGGCGGCGGCCCTGTGGAGGGCGGTATTTGTCGACGGTCAGTGTTGGCCGGGGCGTTTCTTGCCTGCGGCCATACCGAAGCCCTTGGCTTTGGCGGCACCGGCCTCGGTCACGGCAGGTGCGATTGTTTCGGTTGCCGCAGGTGCGGCGGCCTCCACAACCGGCTCGGCATCGGCGATCTCCTCGACCTCACCGGCGGGCTCGGCGACGGCCGGCTTCGCGACGGGCCTGGCACCCGGCCGCTTCTTGCCTGCGGCCATACCGAATCCCTTGGCCTTTGCCGCACCGGCCTCGGTGGTCGCCGCTGCGGCCGGAGCCTCGGCAACCGGGGTCTCGGCAACCGGGGCCACAGCGGCGGGTGCCGCGGCAGCGGCAGGTTTGGCCGCACCCGGCTTCTTGATGCCGCTTTTCATGCCGAAGCCCTTGGCTGCGGGCTTCTTTTCTGCCGCAGGGGCCTCGTTCGCGGGAGCGGCTTCGGGAGCGGCGGCGGCGGGCTTGGCGGCGCCGGGTTTCTTGATGCCACCTTTCATGCCGAATCCCTTGGCTGCGGGCTTATTTTCGGCTTCGGGTGCCTCGGCGACGGGTGCGGCAGCGGCTGCCGGCTTGGCGCCGCCCGGCTTCTTCATGCCGCCCTTCATGCCGAATCCCTTGGCCGCGGGCTTGGACTCCGCGGCGGGAGCGGCCTCGGCGGCCGGGGCGGCGGCTTTCGCCCCACCCGGCTTCTTCATACCGCCCTTCATGCCCAGGCCCACCTTGGGCTTGGCGGCACCGCCGGAGGCGGCGGCCGGCGCGGCCTTCTCGACGACCTTCACCGGCTCGGGCTCGGGCTCGGGTTCCGGTTCGGGGGCGGGTGCCGACGGGTGCAGGAACTTGCCGCCACGCTTGACCTCGACCGGGTCGCCGCGCTTGACCGATTCGAGCAGCATCTGAGCGACGTCGATGACCTCGATCTTGTCCTCGAGTTCGGTGCCCGCGGTGCGGGCGGTGACGCCGTCGGTGAGCATGACGCGACAGAACGGGCAGCCGGTGGCGACCTTCTTGACCTCCTGCGGGGCGGTCTCCAGCACGCCGAGTGCCTCGTCGACACGGTCGACGTTGATGCGCTTGCCGATCTGCTCCTCCATCCACATGCGGGCACCGCCGGCGCCGCAGCACATGGACCGTTCGCCGTGTCGCGGCATCTCGGTGAGGGTGGATCCTGACGCTGCCATCAGCTCACGTGGGGCGTCGTACACTTTGTTGTGGCGGCCCAGGTAGCACGGGTCGTGGTAGGTGACGCCCTCGCTGACGGGGGCGACGGGCACCAGGCGCTTCTCTCGCACGAGGCGGTTGAGCAGCTGGGTGTGGTGCACGACCTCGTAGGTGCCGCCGACCTGCGGGTACTCGTTGCCCAGCGCGTTGAAGCAGTGGGCGCAGGTGACGACGATCTTCTTGCGCTGGTGCGGCGCGGTGTCGAACACCTGGTTCATCATCTCGATGTTCTGCTGCGCCAGCATCTGGAACAGGAACTCGTTGCCCGCACGCCGGGCCGAGTCGCCGGTGCACGTTTCGCCCTGGCCGAGGACCAGGAAGTTGACGGCGGCCATGTCGAGGAGTTCGGCGACGGCCTTGGTGGTCTTCTTCGCCCGGTCCTCGTAGGCGCCGGCGCAGCCGACCCAGAACAGGTACTCGAAGCCCTCGAACGACTCGACGTCCTGCCCGAAGACGGGGATCTCGATGTCCATCTCGTCGATCCAGGCGGTACGCGCGGCGGCGTTCTGGCCCCACGGATTGCCCTTGGTCTCCAGCTTCTTGAACATGCCGGCGAGCTCGGTGGGGAAGTCCGATTCGATGAGGACCTGGTAGCGGCGCATGTCGAGGATGTGGTCGACGTGTTCGATGTCGACGGGGCACTGTTCGACGCACGCACCGCAGGTGGTGCAACTCCACAATGTCTCGGTGTCGATGACCGCGCCGAGCGCCTCGGGATCGAAGACACCGTCCTCGGCGACTACGGGCTCGCCGCCGCCGGTGGCACCCTTGGATTCGCCGACGAGCTTGCGGGCGGCCTCGGCACGGGCCGCGGCCGGGATGGCCTCGAGCTTGGCCTGGTCGGGCTTGCCGTCGGCGTCGAGCAGACCGACCTCCTCACCGCCCATGTCGGTGCTGCCACCGGCCAGCAGGTACGGCGCCTTGGTCATGCCGTGGTCACGCAGCGACATGATCAGCAGCTTGGGCGAGAGCGGCTTACCGGTGTTCCAGGCGGGGCACTGCGACTGGCAGCGACCGCATTCGGTACAGGTGGTGAAGTCGAGCCAGGCCTTCCAGCTGAAGTCCTCGATCCGGCCGGCGCCGAAGGCGTCGACGTCGGGGTCGGCGGTCTCCGGATCCAGGACCTTGCCCTGGCTCATCATCGGCTTGGCCGCACCCAGGGCGACGCCACCGTCCTGCTCACGCTTGAAGTAGATGTTGAAGAACGCCGAGAACCGGTGCCAGGCCACACCCCAGTTGAGGTGCGTGCCCACCAGCAGCAGGAACATGCTGCCCGAGAGCAGCTTGATCAGCGCGAAGATGCCGACCATGTTGGGGCTCGCGGGCAGCAGCTTGGCCACCTGCATGGTGAAGAAGTCGGAGTAGGCGTTGTGGTGGTGGTAGGTGGCGATCTTGCCGGCCTTGACGAAGATCATGCCCAGGCCCTCGACCAGCACGATCGCCTCGATCGTGTAAGCGGGCACGAACCGCGAGCCGGAGAACCGTGAGATGCGCTCGGGGACGCGCGGGTGGTTGAGCTGCCGGATGACGATCAGCGTGACGATGCCGACGACGGTGCCGATACCGAGGATCTCGTCCCACAGGTGCCAGCCGAAGGTGGCACCGATGATCGGCCAGTGGAACTCGGGGTTGATGGCCTGTCCGTACGCCTCGAAGAACAGCAGCATGCCGCCGAGGAAGCCGATCATCACCAGCCAGTGGGCGATGCCGACGGTGCGGAACTTGATCATCCGGGTGTGGGCGATGAACTCCTTGATCATCGTCCACATGCGGGGGATCACGGGGAAGAATCGTGAGCTGGGCACACTCTGGCCGAGCAGGATGGTGCGCACGATGCCGAATGCGCCGCGGACGAACGCGAACCAGCATGCCAGGCTGATCAGCACTCCGATTGTGCCGAGCGTGGCGGTCATGGGAGTCACGGGCGCGTACCGGCCTTCCTGTTGGTCGATCCACTTGTTCTGCGTGCAGGGCTGAGCGCGCAGACCCGGGCGAGCGGAGCGACGGGCGTTGTGGATGTCGTCTACTACACGTAACGGTAAAACCTCACCCATACCCGGCGCTGCCAAGGATTACCTAACCAGTGGCCGTGGTCTGCGTGACGAATAGCTAAAGACGATACTCGCCAGTAACTTACTGTCGAGTCAGATGGCCGTTGAATGCGGCGCTTTGTGAGGAAGATTACGCGCCGACGCAGGTCCGGCGCGCGCCGAGATCTCGCCCGGTAACCGCTGAGTTCTAGCCCGGCATCCACCGGGGGTGGGCTACCCCTTGACCGACCCGGCGACGTCGGCCAGCTTCTCCAACTCCTCCAGCGCGGTCTCGAGGTGGGTGAGCAGGCGCTGCAGGCTCGGCAGCTCCTTGCGGGCGCCGATCAGACCGAAGTTCATGTGCTGCGCGGTGGTCGTCACGGTGATGTTGAGGGCCAGACCTTCCATCACCACCGACACCGGGTACACGTCGGTGAGCCGGGCACCGTTCCAGTACATCTCCTCACGTGGCCCCGGAACGTTGCTGATCATCAGGTTGAACTGCGGCGGGACGTACCGGACGAAGCCCGGAATACCGGCCAGCGCGAGCGGCGCGACGTTGGCCGCGCCAAGGGCCAGCTGTTGCAGCGGTGCCAGCCCGCGGACGACCTTCTTGGCCTCCTTGGTGGAGGCGACGATCGTGCGCACGCGCTGTCCTGGGTCGGACTGCTCGGTGCCGAGCTTGCACATGATCGCCGTGATGGCGTTGCCGTCCTTGTCGTTGTCGCCGGAGTGCAGCGACACCGGCAGTGTCGCCACCATCGACGAATCGGGCAGTGCGTCCTGGTCGATCAGGTACGAGCGCAGCGCCCCTGAGCACATGGCGAGCACCACGTCGTTGAGGGTGATTTCGAGGGCCTTGGCGACGGATTTCAGGCGCGAGAGCTCCCACTGCTCGCCGGCGAAACGCCTGGCGCTGCCGATCGGGACGTCGAGCAGGGTGCGGGGCGCGGTGGTCAGTGGCGCGGCGTAGTCGTCGTCGCGCACGGCCGACCAGGCGATCTTGGCCGCGGCGGGCGCGAGCCCGACAACCTGACCGGCGACGTCGGCCGCGGCACCGGCGGCTCCGAGCAGGCCGCCGACGAGCGGGATCCCGCCGGACTTCTCTTCGGTCTTTTCCTTGGGCGGACGCGGCTTGCTGTGCAGCGCCCACGGTGTGCGGCCCGAACGATCCTCGGGGTCGGTCGACAGGGTGCGCCCGAGGATCCGCAGGGCGGTCACGCCGTCGACGAGCGAGTGATGGACCTTGGTGTAGAGCGCGAGCCGACCGTCGTTGAGGCCCTCGATGATGTGGACCTCCCACATCGGCCGGTTGCGGTCGAGGAGGGCGCCGTGGTTGAGCGAAACATAACGCAGCAGCTCACGCACGCGGCCCGGACGGGGCAGGACGACGCGGCGTACGTGGTAGTCGAAGTCGATCTCGTCGTCGTGGGTCCAGAACAGGTTGCCCATGAGCGGGGCGGGCGACGCGGGCCGCTTGCGGAACAGGTCGCTGACCTCAGTGCCGTTGTGGAAGGCGTCGAAGACCTCTTCGGCGAGGTCGGATGCGGACTGTCCATCGCGTGGCTCGAACAGCTGCAAGCCACCGACGTGCATCGGCTGCTCGCGTGTTTCCGCGATCAGGAACATCGATTCGGTGACTGGCATGTACTGCATCGCTGCGGCCTCCCCGGGGTCTGTGCCTCCTGCGGCGGAGGCGGGGGTCAAGTGTCGGACGGATCGTGGTGCTGTGTCGAGGCCGTCGAGCGGCAACGTGATGCGCGTTACTTTATGCGCGCCACGGTATCGCGGATGTCTCCGGGGTGGCATAAGGCTACCGTGAACGCGTGAACCGACCGCCCGGACCGATCGCGAGGTCGGTGCTGGCCGCGGGCATCGTCTTCGAGTTGATGATCACGTTGTCCGCGACGTGGATCTACGTGGCCGCGGCCGGACGTGTCGTCGAACCGGTGGCCGTGCCCGAGGGGTCGACGCTGCTGGTCCTCGGGTCGCTGGTGTCCGACGGCGATCCGGGTACCTATGTACGGGGGCGCCTCGATACCGCCGTCGACCTCTACCGGTCGGGAAACGTCTCGCGCATCATCAACTCCGGCAATGGATCGCCGGACGCGGGCGACGAACCGGCCGTGATGCGGGCGTACCTGCACGCCCGGGAGGTCCCCGGCGAAATCATCGTCGACGACGGTCTGGGTCTGGACACCGCGGAGAGCTGCCGCCGGGCACGGGATGTGTTCGGGGTGTCGTCGGTCGTCGTGGTGACGCAGGACTTTCACCTGCCCCGGGCGATCGCGCTGTGTCGCGACGCCGGGCTGGATGCGCGGGGCGTGGTTGCCCGATGTGACTGTCCGGTGAGCGGGCAGGTCCGCAACCATGTCCGTGAACTCGTCTTCGCCGGACCGCGGGCATTCCTCACGATATTGCGATGATCATGCTGTGTCGCACCGGCTTTGGCGCATACCCAGGGGTCTGTTCGGGTCCGGATCGGCCGGGTCTACCATCGGGTGATGGGCATCACAGTCAGTGTCGACGGCGGTCAGGTATCCGGCTCTCAATCTCATGGAGTCACAGCATTTCTGGGGATACCGTACGCGGCGGCCCCGGAAGGTCCGCTGGCCTTCGCCGCGCCCGCTCCGGTGACGCCCTGGGACGGGGTGCGCGAGGTGGTCGCCGAGGGTCCGTCGTGCTGGCAGACGCCGTATCCGGACCCGGTCGGAACCTGGTTCGGCAAGGTGACGGCCACCGAGTTGGGCGGTGAATCGCTCAACGTCAATGTGTGGACGCCCGATGTGGGTGCGACGAGACTGCCCGTGATGGTGTGGATTCACGGCGGTGCGTTCGTCCGGGGCTCCAACGCCTCACCCTCGTACGACGGTTCGGCGTTCGCCCGCGACGGCGTGGTGCTGGTGTCCATCAACTACCGGCTCGGAACCTACGGCTGGCTGCCCGTCGACGGCGCGCCCACCAATCTCGGTATGCGCGACCAGATCGCGGCCCTGCGGTGGGTGCAGGACAACATCGCGGCGTTCGGCGGCGACCCCGCCAATGTCACGATCTTCGGCGAGTCGGCCGGCGGTATGAGCGTTGCGGGCCTGCTCGTCTGCCCGGCGGCGCGTGGCCTGTTCAGCAAGGCCATCGTGCAGAGCGGGCACGGGGTTTCGGTCGCGGTGTCCGACGACACCCGCCGGGTCGGCGCCGAGGTTGCCGCGCTGCTCGGCGTCGAGCCCACCGCGCAGGCACTCGCCGAGGTCGATCCGTCGGCGCTCATCGACGCCCAGACCGCCATCGACAATGCGATCCGGCTGGCACCCGATCCCGGGCGATGGGGTGCCACGACCATCTCGGCAGGGGGCGGGATCACGGGCCACATCCCGGTGTTCGATGAGTTGATCCCCGAGTTCCCGCAGGCCGCGGTCGCCGCGGGCGCAAGTGCCGGCGTACCGCTCCTGCTGGGTACCACGGGGCGTGAGTTCACCCTGTTCAGTATGGCTGCCGGAACCCGTGGACTGATCACGGCGGAGGCTCTGCCGGTGGTCGCGACTCGTTTCGGTGCCGGTCCCGACGTCGTCGCGGCCTACGTGGCGAACCACGCCGGGGCCGACGCGGCCCATGTCTTCGATCAGATCGCCTCGGACGCGTTCTTCCGTAAACCCGCACTCGAGTTCGCCGCCGCTCACGAACGCGCCGGGGGGTCGACGCACGTCTACGAGTTCGCTTGGGAAACAGCGGTTTCCGGTCTCGGCGCCTGCCACGCACTCGAACTGTCCTTCGTGTTCGACGCGCTGCGCGACACGAACTCGTTCACCGGCCCCAACCCGCCGCAGCAGGTCGCCGACGACATGCACTCGGCGTGGATCGCTTTCGCCACCACCGGCGGGCCCGGCTGGCCGTCGTACGGCTTCGGTGAGACGGTCCGCGTCTTCGACTCCCCGCAGTCGACGACCAGCACGCTCCCCCGGGCGGCCGATATCGCCGCGTGGGGGTAGTGCCCGACCGGTCGCGCGGTCGGCACCGTGTCGTGACGTCGTCGGCAGCGTTCGGTCGTCGTCGGCGTTTACCGATGGCGGGCCGGAAGTGATGTGGCACCCTGTCTGAGAGCGAGCCGAACCGGCTCACAGCCAGACAAGGAGATGCCGTGCCCAGATCCGGCGCCGGATGGACGTTGGCAGATGCGCCCCGCCTCGACGACAAGACGGCCATCGTGACCGGGGCCAACAGCGGTCTCGGGCTCGAAACCGCGCGGGGATTCGCCCGGCTGGGGGCTACCGTCGTACTCGCTTGTCGTAACCTCGACGCCGCGAAGACCGCGTCCGATGACATCGCCGGCACCGTCGCTGATGCCCGGCTCGAGATCGTGCACCTGGATCTGAGCGACCTCGAATCGGTGCGCGAGGCGGCCGATCTGATCCGCGACAACCACCGCAAGATCGACATCCTCGTCAACAACGCGGGTGTGATGAGCAGGGAACGTCAGCTCACCGCCGACGGATTCGAGCTGGACTTCGGCACCAATTTCCTCGGTCACTACGCGCTCACCGGACGGCTGCTCGACCGTATCAACACCAGTGTGGGGCGGATCGTCACCGTCACCAGCGCCGTACATCGTAAAGGCAGCATCGACTTCGACGACTTGCCGATGGAGCGTGGCTACTCGGTACCCGCCGCATACGCGCGATCGAAACTGGCCGAACTCATGTTCTCAATCGAACTGCAGCGCAGGCTCGCCGCCGACGGCATGGCGGGTGCCTCGCTGGCCTCGCATCCCGGGGCGAGCTACAGCGGAGTCATGCGTGAGCAGAACAAGATCTTGAACTGGGCGTTCACCAGCCCCAACATGCGCTGGCTGCTGGACCGGTTCGTGCAGGAGCCCGATCAAGGTGCGCTACCGACCCTGCGGGCCGCGACCGATCCGGCCGCGTTCGGCGGTCAGTTCTACGGGCCGTCCGGACGGCTGGAGGCCACCGGCTCGCCCGTGCTGGTCAGTCCCGCCGATCGAGCAGTGGATCCTGTTGCCGCGCAAAAGCTCTGGGATGTCGCCGAGGAACTGACCGGCGTTGAGTACTCGTTCGACTGAGCGACCGGGCGGTGGTGCCTACGATCCTCGGGCGTGTGATGTGCCACACAGCTGACTGCCTTACCGAATGTGCAACAGGTTACAGTCGGAGATGCCGATTCTCGACCCGCCGTCGGGTGCTGACAGCGTCGTCAGCCGCAAAGGAGTTCTACATTGAGTGAGCAGACAGCGCCTGCATCGCCGTACAGCGTCGTCATTCTGACGCCCGGTCCGTCGGCGGGTTCGGGTGTCGCCGATTCTGGTGTCCTGGCCGAATGGCTGAACAACTTCGCCGCCCCGGACGGCCGGCTGCCCGCGCTGATGGAGGTCGATGACAACCCCTTGATCAGCGGCGTCGCCGTGGTGCCCGTCGATGCGGCGGCAGCGGCGCAGGTGCTGGCCGCGGATCCGGCCGTCGTCGCCGGCCGATACGCCTTCGAAGTGCACCCCGCAGACGGGTTCCCTGTCTGAGCACGTTCTCGCCTGAGTCGGCTATTGGCGTGCGCTCTCGCGCAGCGCCCGGGCCTGCCGGTGCTGGGCGACGGTGCTGTTGTACAGCACGATTGTCAGCATCTCGGTGAAAAACCTTGCCGGACTGAGTTCGTCGGGTACCAGGTCGTGTCGTAGACGCACCGTGGGCAGCCGGTCGATCGGTACGGCCTTGACCGGCGCCGCGACTTCGGTCGGTGCGGCGGGCAGGTCCAGTTCGAACAGTCCTGGCTCATCCTCGGGGTCGGGCCCGGCGAGCAACTCCGGGAACAGCTCCGGAACCTCGGGCTCGGGAACGGTATCCGGCTCGTCGGGGAGCTCGATGCCCTCCCACTCGGGAACGATCAGTGCACACGCGTCGTAGGCGTCGTCCTCGCGGCCGAGTTTGGTGAGCAGATCGACCAGCCAGTCGAAGTGGTAGCGCTCCTGCGTGTAGGCAGTCGACCGCAGGCTGTACACAAAACCCAACGCGGCCAACGGATGTCGCAGCGCCAGGTTCTTGGCGTCGCCGTAGGACTCCTCGACCCGGTTGGCGGCGTTCTTGCCGAACGACGAATCCATCCGTTTGGTGGAGATCAGCAGCTCCGGCCCGGTCTGCCACGACGTCATCAACACGTCGACCTGTTTGAGGTAGTTCTTGCCGAGGATGTTGGCCGATGCCGACGACACCGAACCACGTTCGAGCCGCGCGATCAGCTCGGCACGCTGCGGTTTGGGTAGCGACTCGATGAATCGCAGCACATCGCGGTCGACGACCCGCGGTGCCTGCTCCCGCGGCCACACAGCATCGGGGTCGAGTCCGGCCCGCCGCAGCTCGTAGGCCACCCACACGTCGATGGCGAGGGCGGGCACCCCGGACTGCGACGACGCGCCCAGCAGCAGCGGCACCGCCAGCAGCTTTTCCAGTGTGGCGTAGTCGGGGCGGAACCGTGGGTCGCCACCGGGATCAGGCGTCCACGGGTTCCTGCCGCGGCTGTCCGCGGTGGTCACGATCGCGTCGAACAGCGGCCACGCCCGGCTCTTGGCGCTCGGTTCGCTAGCCACCGGCACGCCCTGCCGTGGTTCTGCCGCGGGCCCGGCGCCGCGCGGACAGGTGGGCATGATCGGCGCGCAGCGAGTCCAGCCGCGCGGCCGGCATCGACATCGCACCGGTCAGCAATATGTCGTCGACGAGCTCTGCCGCGCCCAGCAAGTTGCCCTCGCGCAGCCGCCGGCGCACGGCGGGACGGATCGCTCTCAGTTCGGCGGCGTGCGCCCGGACCAGCGCCGGTGCCGGGACCGGAAGCTGGTCGGCCTCGCGGGGCTCGATCTTCAACATGCCGCCGCCGTACGGCCTGCCGACGAGTTCGGCCCCCAGCAGGGTCAGCGAATTGAGCGACGCCAGCGGCAGCAGGCTCATCCCGTCGGCCCGCAGTTCGCTGTGCAGATACACCCCGTGCACCGAGTTGAGATGATGTGCGCGTGCCTGATTGGACGCCAGGCGAGGGGTGTCGGCGTTCATGTACGTCAGCAGCAGATCGGCCGGTTTCAGGTACGGAACCCGCCACCACGGTCTGCGGACCCGGCACTTGTACGCCTGGTGGACATCGAGGTCCTCGCCGGAACGGATGTACTGCCTGGCCGCCCGCGACGGGGTGGTGGCCGGGCGGAACAGCAAGGTGGCCTGGCCCGCCCCGCCGAGCGACGACAGTTGCGCGGCAGTCAGATTCATCGAACGCAGATGGCGTGAACCCGGCGGTGACAGTGCGATGGTGTCGGTGGGCGCCAGCCCGAGTTCGGCCGCCTTGGCCGGCGACAGGGTGAAGAACCGGTTGTTGCCGGTCACCATGCCGAGCGTCGTCTCACCCCACGTCTGCAGGCCGGTGAAACCCGAGTCGCCCAGCGCGCCGGTGTAAGCGGCCAGTCCGTCGGCCGACAGCAGTCCCGCCGACCATTTGGCCGACTTGTCCGTGGGCATCCACCGGCGCGCCGGCCCCGCCGCGACCAGCCCGCTCAGGTCACCGGCGTTGTGCAACGACCGGACGATCATGTGGTCGGTGCCCGTGCCCACGTCGGGTGCATAGCCGTCGGCCAGGAGCAGAACCACCTCTTCCTGCACCTCGGGGATCACCCGCTCGGTGAACAACACCAGCTCGACGTGCGAGAACCGGTCCATCAGGAAACGCCGCACCGCGCCCGCGTAGTTGACGGTCAGCAGTTCGGCCGGCAACACCAGCGCCAGCCGGCCGCCTGTTCGCAGATGCAGCGCCGCATGGACGGTGAACGCCGCCCACGACGACGCGAGATTGGTCAACCGCACCCCGCCGCGCAGCGCCGCCCGCTGGGCATTCGCCCGGTCGGCCCCGGAAAAGTCCTGGTAACGCACGTAGGGAGGGTTGCCGACGACGGCGTTGTAGCGGCCGAACTCGTTGTGGGCGAAGAAGTCCCCGGTGTGGATGCGGGCGTCGACACCGTCGGCGGCGAGGGTGCGGGCTGCCCGCTGCGCCGACGCCGCGTGCAGTTCGACACCCACCAGTCGGCCGTCCTTGCCGACGTGGCGTGCGGCCGCGTGCAGGAACACGGCCTCACCGCACGAGGGTTCGAGAACCGCATCGGAGGCGTCGCGAACCGCCCAGTCGACCAAGAACCCGGCGACCGGCGCGGGCGTGAAGAACGCGCCGCGGGCCTTGCGCAGGATCGAGGTGTCGCCGGTGAGCATGGGATCAATCCTGCCCGATGGTTACGACATCTCCCGGGCGCGATGCATCCGCGCGTGGCGCGGCTCGGGTATGTCGTCCTGAACACATTCCATTTCCGGATGTCGGCGGGATCGTGCTGCACGAACAAACCCGCAGGTGGCTTGGGTTGCGCTACCCTGTCTGTCGGCCTTCTGATACAACTAGAACAGGTTCTAATTGTGATGAGGAGGGCGTTCGTGGACTTCGCGCTCGATGCCACCGCGTGTGCGGTGCGCGATGTGGCGGCCGACGTGCTGTCGCGGCACGAGGCCGAGTGGTCGGCCACCTTCGGCAAGCCGACGTTCGGCAAACAGGCCGACGCGCACGCCGACGACCACGACGGCAAGCTGTGGCAGGCGCTCGTTGACGCCGGTCTGCTCGCGCTCGCCCTGCCCGAATCGGCCGGCGGCGACGACCTCGGTGTCCTCGGTGTGGCTCCGCTGCTGCGCGCACTGGGCGCTGCGGCGGCGGTGACCCCGGCCATCGGTGCGATCGCGGCCGAACTGACCTTGCGGTCGGCCGACCCGGACACCCGCGCACGGCTCGCCGCGCCCCTCGTATCCGGTTCCTGGTATTCGGTGGCAGTCTCCGAGCCGGGCGACGCACTCGGCTCGCGGCCCACTGCGCATATCGTCGACGGCAAGCTCACCGGCATGAAAACCGGTGTGCTGCACGCCGATGGTGCGTCCGCATTCTTCGTGACCACGGCTGATGGCGTCGTGGTGGTGCCACGCGACGCGGACGGCGTGACCGTGCGGCGCACCCCGTCGTCCAGTGGTGCGGGTGAATACACCGTCACCTTCACCGATGTGGCGCTCGCTGATGGCGACATCTTCGGAATCGACTCGGCGGTGCTGCGTGATCAGTACCGGCTGGCACTGGCCCGCTACGCCGACGGACTCATCGATGGCGCCACCCGGCTGACCGCGGGCCACGTGTCCACCCGCGAGCAGTTCGGCAAGCCGATTGCCTTGTTCCAGGCCGTCTCTCAACAGCTCGCCGACATCTACGTCATCGGCCGCGGCATGGAACTGGCCACCACCGCGGCGGGCTGGCGGCTCTCGCAGGGTCTCGACGCAGGACGCGACCTGACTATCGCCACGTACTGGCTGGCCGCGGAGATCCCGGCCACGATGCGCACGATGACCCACCTGCACGGCGGGATCGGCGTCGACCTCACCTACCCGCTGCACCGCTACTTCTCCGTCGCCAAGGACCTCGCCCGCCTCGTCGGTGGCGCTGCCGTACAACTCGATGAGCTGGCTTCCATCGACGGTGCGCGCAGTGCGGCAGCGGAACCCGAGGATACGACGATGCTCGTCGATCTCACGCCCGAGCAATATGCCCTGCGTGGCGAAATGCGTTCGTACTTCACCGGGCTCGTGTCGGCCGACGATGCCCGCGAGATGCTGACCGACCGGCACGGCCCGGCCTACCGCAGGATCATCAAGCGGATGGGAACGGACGAACGCCTCGGTGTCGGCTGGCCGAAGGAGTATGGCGGCAAGGGTTTCGGCGAGATCGAACAGCAGATCTTCACCAATGAGGCTGTGCGAGCCGATGTCCCGCTGCCATCGGTGACGCTACAAACCGTAGGCCCGACGCTGCAGGCCCTCGGCACCGACGAGCAGAAGAAGCGGTTCCTGCCCGCGATCCTGGCCGGTGAGGTGCATTTCGCCATCGGATACACCGAACCCGATGCCGGCACCGACCTGGCGTCGCTCACCACCACCGCGGTCCGCGACGGCGATCACTATATTGTCAACGGGCAGAAGGTCTTTACCACCGGCGGCCATGACGCCGACTACATCTGGCTGGCCTGCCGCACCGATAAAGAAGCCCCGAAGCATAAGGGCATCACCATCCTGATCGTCGACACCACCGATCCCGGTTTCAGCTGGACCCCGATCATCACCGCCGACGGCGCCCACCACGTCAACGCCACCTACTACAACGACGTCCGTGTTCCGGTGTCGATGCGGGTGGGCGAGGAGGGCGGCGGCTGGCGCCTCATCACCACTCAGCTCAACCACGAACGTGTCATGCTCGGCCCGGCCGGCAAACTCGACGGCCTCGCCGAACACGTCCGCGAATGGGCGCGCGGTACCGGCCCCGACGGGACAGTGATCGGCGAACACACCGATGTGCGAAGAACTCTCGCCCAGATCGATGCCTATGTGCGGATCAACGAACTGCTCAACTGGCAGGTCGCTTCCACCGGCGAGGCGATCTCGATGGCCGACGCCGCGGCCACCAAGGTGTTCTCCACAGAACGGCTGCAATCGGTGGGCCGGATGATCGACGAGATCGTCGGCCGATTCGGTGACCTCTCCGCCGAGGCGACGGCGGACTTGGTGAATTGGCTTGACGTCCAACAGAAACGCAATGCCGTCATCACGTTCGGCGGCGGTGTGAACGAGGTGATGCGGGACATGATTGCCACGGCCGGACTCGGTTTGCCCCGGGCCAAGAGATGAGTGGGGGCCAAACGATGAGCATCACCACAGCCGAGGACATCCTCGATGCGGCGGCTGCGATCAAAGCCGCCGGGCCGAGCACACCCGCACCCGGCCGCGACCCGATCAACACGCCGATGATCAACAACTGGGTCGAGGCGATGGGCGACACCAACCCCATCTACGTCGACGAGACCGTTGCCCGGGCCGCTGGTCATCCGGGAATCGTTGCCCCACCGGCAATGTCGCAGGTGTGGACGATGCGTGGCCTGCACGGGACCCGCGCCCCCGAGGACCCGTTCCGCCGGGTGACCGAACTGTTCGACGCCGCCGGCTACACGTCGGTGGTGGCCACCAACTGCGACACCGTCTACCA
Source organism: uncultured Gordonia sp. (assembly GCF_937858515.1). NCBI lineage: Bacteria > Bacillati > Actinomycetota > Actinomycetes > Mycobacteriales > Gordoniaceae > Gordonia > uncultured Gordonia sp. The sequence continues at coordinate 69,486 of NZ_CALLZT010000062.1, forward strand.
CCGCTACACCCGGGTGGGCGAGCAGGTCACGCTCAGCAGCGAACTCACCGACGTCGCCGGCCCGAAGAACACCGGCCTGGGTGAGGGCTGGTTCTTCACCACCCGCAACACCTGGCGCGTGGGCGACGAGATAGTCGCGGAGATGGATTTCCGGATCCTCAAGTTCCGCCCGTCCACCAAGGACGCGGTGGAGGAATCCGCGCCGGAGGTTCCCGACGATCTCGATCCCGAGAAGATGCTGCGCCCCAACTCATCCCGCGACACCAGGTTCTTCTGGGAAGGGGTGGCCGCCCACGAGTTGCGCATCCAGCGGATCGAGGACGGCACGCTGCGGCATCCGCCGGTACCGGCCCTCTGGAAGGCACGCACCGACGACGGCACTGTCCCTGACACCGACTATGTCGTCGCCGCTGGCACCGGAACCGTCTACAGCTTCGTCGTACACTACGCCCCCAAGGTTCCCGGCCGGTCGCTGCCGTTCGTGGTCGCCCTCGTCGAACTCGACGAAGGGGTGCGGATGCTCGGCGAATTGCGCGACGTTGACCCCGAGTCGGTACACATCGGCATGCCGGTCGAGGTCGCGTTCCTCGACTTTCCCGCATCCGGCGACAAACCGCCATGGACGCTCTACGCGTGGCGCCCGGCAGATGCATCAGGAGAGGACAGTCAGCCATGACCGCGGTGACACCCACGGCCGTCGCGGTGGGAATGGTGTTGCCGCCGTTGACCATCGAGGCCACCCCCACCTTCGTGGTGGCCTCCGCGCTGGCCACCCGTGATTTCCAGGACGTGCACCACGATCGGGATCTGGCCCACCAGAAGGGGTCCAAGGACATCTTCGTCAACATCCTGACCGATACGGGCCTCGTCGAGCGGTTCGTGACCGACTGGGCCGGACCGTCGGCACGTATCACCTCCATCAAGCTCAAACTCGGGGTGCCCTGGTACGCCTATGATTCGGTGACCTTCACCGGCGAGGTCACCGAGGTGGCCGACAATGCCGTCACCGTCTCGGTCGTGGGCGCCAATAGGCTTGGCAAACATGTGATTTCGACCGTCACCTGCTCGCTGGGAGAGACCGCATGACGCGCACGCTCTCAGGCGCCGCCGCGATCGCCGGTATCGGCGCCACCGAGTTCTCCAAGGACTCCGGACGCAGCGAACTACGCTTGGCCGCGGAGGCGGTCACCGCAGCCGTGGCCGATGCCGGACTCGCCCCCGCCGACGTCGACGGCCTGGTCAGCTTCACGATGGACACCAACGCCGAGATCGCGGTCGCCCGGGCGGCCGGGATCGGCGACCTGAAGTTCTTCTCCCGCATCCACTATGGTGGTGGCGCTGCCTGTTCGACGGTGCAGCAGGCGGCGATGGCCGTGGCCACCGGAGTCGCCGACGTCGTCGTCGCCTACCGGGCATTCAACGAGCGGTCGGGCCGACGGTTCGGTCAGGTCGACAGTTCCGTTGCCAATCAGGAGAATTCGTCGGGCACCGACAACGCCTTCTCCTATCCGCACGGCCTCTCGACGCCCGCCGCGTTCGTCGCCATGATCGCGCAACGCTACATGTACGAATACGGCGCCACCAGCGAGGATTTCGGCCGTATCGCGGTCACCGCGCGAACCCACGCGGCCAACAATCCGCACGCCTTCTTCTACGGCAAACCGATCACCCTCGACGACCATCAGGCCTCCCGCTACATTGCGGCGCCGCTGCACCTGCTCGACTGCTGCCAGGAATCCGACGGCGGCGTCGCCATCGTCGTCGTATCCGCCGAACGCGCAAAGGATCTCCCGCAGAAGCCGGTGACCATCGCGGCGGCGGCATCGGGCAGCGCCGACAACCAGTTCATCATGACCAGCTACTACCGCGAGCAACTCGCCGCACTGCCCGAGATGGGCCTGGTCGGAGACCAACTCTGGCAGCAGTCCGGTCTGGCCCCATCCGATATGGACGCGGCCATCCTCTACGACCACTTCACCCCGTACACTCTGCTGCAGCTCGAAGAACTCGGCTTCTGCGGTCGTGGTGAAGCGAAAGACTTCGTACGGCAACCCGGTGCGCTGGAGGTCGGCGGAACGCTGCCGCTGAACACCCACGGTGGCCAACTCGGCGAGGCCTACATCCACGGCATGAACGGCATCGCCGAGGCGGTCCGCCAGATCCGCGGCACCTCCGTCAACCAGGTACCAGACGCGTCGCGGGTCATCGTCACCGCCGGCACCGGCGTCCCCACCAGCGGCCTCATCCTCACCGGAGGATAAGAATGGAGAAAGCGATGCAGTTCAATCTGGCTGATGTATTCGAGACCGTCGCCGACGCCGTGCCCGAGCGCATCGCGCTCAGCTACGAGGGGCGGCAGGTCAGCTACGCCGAACTCGACGGCGAGGCCAATCAGGTGGCACACCTGTTGGTGGCCAACGGGATCGGTGCCGACGACAATGTGGCGCTGTTCCTCAAGAACAGCGTTGAGCATGTCACCAGCCTGCTGGGACTGATCAAGATCCGCGCGGTTCCGGTGAACATCAACTACCGGTACACCAACACTGAACTGCACTACATCTTCGAGAACTCCGATTCGGTGGGCATCATCGTCGAACTTCCCGAACATCAGCGCAGCGTCGCCGAACTGCTGCCGACGCTGCCACTGGTGCGGACGGTGTTCGTGATTGGTGCCGTCACAGACGAGCTGCGCGATGCGGTAGCCGCTCTCCCGGGCGGCAGCCAGGTCACGATCGCCTCGTTCGCCGACGCCGAATCCTTGCCCAAGGAACGCGATTTCGAGCAGCGCACCGGTGATGAGCTGTACCTGCTGTACACCGGAGGCACCACCGGATACCCGAAGGGCGTCATGTGGCGCCACGACGACTTCTTCCGCAAACCGCTCTCCGGCGGCAACCCGTACGGCGACGACCGCAAGGACCTCGATGAGATCGCCTCGGCCGTCAAGGATTTCCCGTCGATGGCATTCATGCTGGCCGCCCCGCTGATGCACGGCGCCGCATCGTATTCGCTGTTCACCTTCTTCACCCTCGGTGGCCGCCTGGTCATCATGCGCGAGTTCAACCCGGAGAAGATGGTCACCTGCATCGCCGACGAGCAGGTGCAACTGGTGCTGATCGTCGGCGACGCGATGGGCATGCCGCTGGTCGAGGAACTCGAACGACGCAAGGACGAGGTGGACCTGTCGTCGCTGTTCTCCATCACCTCCGGCGGGGCCATCTGGTCGCAGCATGTGCGTGACCGGATGCTCGCGGTGAAACCCGGTCTGCTGCTGCGCGACAACTTCGGCGCGTCGGAGTCCGGCAATGACGGTGAGATCATGATGGACGAGAACGGCAACCTGAAGGTGCCGCCGACCGACCGCATGATGGTGGTCGACGAAAGCCTCAACCCGATCGAACCGGGCTCCGGAGAACTCGGGTACATCGCCCGCGTCGGTAATGTGCCGCTCGGCTACTACAAGGATCCGGAGAAGTCGGCCAAGACCTTCCCGACATTGCCGGACGGGCGTCGTGTGTCGATCCTCGGTGACATGGGCACCGTCGAGGCCGACGGCACCATCGTGTTCCTGGGCCGCGGTTCGCAGTGCATCAACACCGGCGGCGAGAAAGTCTTCGCCGAGGAGGTGGAGGCCGTGCTGCACGCCCATCCCGCGATTGCCGATGCCCTCGTCGTGCCGGTGCCCGACGCCAAGTACGGCCAGCGGGTGGCCGCGGTCGCCAAGATCGCCGACGGCGTGGATGAGCCCACCGAGGAAGAACTCCAGGACCACGTCCGGGCGTCTCTCGCCGGCTACAAGGTGCCCCGCACCATCGTGTTCGTCGACGAGGTCAAACGCACCCCTGCGGGCAAGGCCGACTACCGCTGGGCCAAACAGACCGCCGAAGCCCAGTCGGCTCCGGTCTGACACGTTGGGAGCCCCGTGTCGCCGGACCCTTCGAGACGCGTCGGCTCGCAAGCTCGCGCGACGCCCTCAGGGATCA
>NZ_CALLZT010000063.1:0-4701 GCF_937858515.1 uncultured Gordonia sp.
GGTTTGACCTTGTGCTGAGTTTGGAGGTGATTTGGGGGATCAAGATGGGTGGTCGGGTGTGGGCTGTGTGGTTTGACCTTGTGCTGAGTTTGGAGGTGATTTGGGGGATCAAGATGGGTGGTCGCCGGTGCTCTGTGGTCAGACATCGGTGAGCTCGGTTCGGATCTGTTCGGCGAGAACGGCACTGACGGCGCGGCGCCAGTCTTCCGAGCCGAGGGGGTCGGTGTAGTAGCCGTCGGCGGATTCGATGTCGCGGCGCAGGGTTTCGGCGTCGGGGAGGGTGGGGTAGCGCAGGATGGTGGGTCGCAGGGTGGCGGCGGTGATGCCGGTGACGAAGTGGCCGTCGGTGTCGAGGCGGCCGGTGACGACGGCCCCCGAGCGACCTAGTTCGGCGAGCGCGATCTTGCGGAAACCGGATCGTGCATTCAAGGCGCGGGCGGGAATGTCCATGGCGCGCAACACCTCACCGGGGGCGAGGGTGTTGGTGCCCTGGCCCGTGACGAATGTTTCGACCGGCTCGCGGCGGTCGGTGCCGTCCGGACACCAGATGTGGGCCACCGCGTCGAGGCCGGCCATCAGCGACACCATCGACGCCGCCGCGAACGACCGGCAGACGTTGCCGCCGACGGTGGCCACATGCTGGATCTTGAACGAGGCGAGAAGGGCGTCGGCGCATTGGGCGAACAAGCGCTGCGCGGGCCATTCCAGGCGCAGCGGGAGCGTCGCGAGCGAGGAAATGGTGGCGGTGGCGGCCACCCGCAGTCCGCCGTCGGGAAGATCTTCGAATGCGGGCCAATCGATTCCGGAGATGTCGACAACACCTGTCGAGTCCACCTGGGGTTCGCTGAAGAACCACGTGCCACCCGCCACGATCGTCTCGCCGGGTGCCAGTCGCAGGTCGTCACGAGTGCGGGCGAAGCGGTATCCGGTGATGGTGTTGAGGTCCATCAGCGGCCAGCCTTGTCCAGGAGCCTGCGATGTTCGGCTCGGGTCTTGTCGGCCACTGTCGCGGCGTCGACCGTCAGTATCCCCGCTTCGTCGACGACCCGTCGCCCGTTGATCCACGAGCCGCGGATCGGCGGCTGGGCGCCGAGGACCAGCGCCGCCACCGGATCGTCGATGTCGCTGTGTGCGACGGTGTCCAGATCCCACAGCACCAGGTCGGCGAGCTTACCGAGCTCGACGGAGCCGATCTCGTTGTCCCGGCCCAGCACTCGCGCGCCGCCGATGGTGGCGAGTTCGATGGCCGTGCGCGTGGTGAGCGCGGTGGGCCCGCCCTTTGCGCGGGCCATCAGCACTGCCTGGTGGGCTTCCTCCAGCAGGCGGCACGACTCGTTCGATGCGGCGCCGTCAACCCCGAGCCCGACGGGCACGCCGGCGGCCACGAGTTCCTTGGTGCGGCAGATTCGATTGCCCAGGCGCGCATTCGAAGTGGGGCAGTGTGCGACGCCGGTCGAAGTGGCCGCGAGGCGGCCGATCTCGTTGTCGGAGAACTCGATTCCGTGTGCGAACCAGACGTCATTACCCACCCAGCCCACCGACTCCATGTATTCGAGCGGCGTGGCATTGAAATGCTCGGCGCAATAGGTGTTCTCGTCGGGGGATTCGGCTAGGTGCGTATGCATCCGGACGCCGAGGTGCCTTGCCAGCGTGGAGGATTCACGCAGCAGGTCGGTGGTCACCGAGAACGGCGAACACGGGGCGAGGGCGATGCGCAGCATCGAGTCCGTGGCCGGATCATGCCAGCGGTCCACGGCATCGGTACTGGCGGTGAGGATCTCGTCGATGGTCTGGACCACCGAATCCGGCGGCAGGCCACCGTCCTTCTCCGACAGGTCCATCGACCCGCGGGTCGGATGAAAGCGCACCCCGACGGTCTGCGCGGCCAGGATCTCCGCGGCCAGCAGATCGCCGCCCTCTTTGGGGAAGACGTAATGGTGGTCGGTCGTGGTGGTGCATCCCGACAGCATCAGATGCGTGAGCCCGCCGACGGCCGCCACGTTGACGGCCTGTTCGTCGATACCCGCCCACACGGGATACAGGGTGGTGAGCCACTCGAACAGGGTATGGTCGGCGGCCAGTCCGCGGGTGATCCACTGATACAGATGATGGTGGGTGTTGACCAGGCCGGGCGTGAGGACGCAGCCGCTGCCGTCGACGCGGATCACGTCGTCGCCGAGCCCTGTGACCATCGGATCGTCCGGGTCGGTGCCGACAGCCGAGATGGTGGTGCCGTCGATAAGTACCCAGCCGTCGCGTAGTTCGCGGCGCTGCGCGTCGACGGTGACGATCGCACACCCGGCGATCAGTGTTCGGGTACTCACCCGCGCCACGCTACGACCGGCGGGTTACAGCAGTATTTCCGTTGCTTGTCGACGGTGGTGGTCCGGTCATGCGCGCACCTCACCGGACCCTTCGTGACCCTCGCTCGTACCTCGCATCGGCCTCAGGGATCAAGATGTGTGGTCGCTTCGGCCTCAGGGATCAAGAGGTGTGGTCGCTTCGGCCTTGGGGATCAAGAGGGGTGGACCTGGTTCCTTCGTCCTCGCGTCGCGACCAAACATCTTGATCCCTGAGGGCGATGCGAGGTACGAGCGAGCGTCTCGAAGGGTCCGGCGACACGGGTGCATGAGGTGATCAGGCCGGTTCCGGGCGGTAGGGGATCGAGTCGGATATGCCGGCGTCGATGTGGATAGGGCGACCGAGTTGCGGGAAGGCGCGTTGTGGGCAGGCGGGGCGGTCGCATACCTTGCAGCCTGCGCCGATCGGGACGGTGGTGCGGGCGTCGGTCAGATCGATGCCGGTGGAGTAGATCAACTTGTGGGCGTGGGCAATGTCGCAGCCCAGGCCGATCGCGAAACTCTTGTGCGGGGCCAGATAGCCGACGCCCTCGTCGGTGGTGCGGGCCAGCCAGAAGTACGAACGGCCGTCGGGCATCTGCGAGGTCTGGGTGACGATCCGGCCCGGCGTCGAGAAGGCGTCGTGCACCACCCACAGCGGACAGTTCCCGCCGACGCGGGAGAAGTGAAATGCGGTGGCGCTTTGACGTTTCGAGATGTTGCCGGCGCGGTCGGTGCGGACGAAGATGAATGGGATGCCACGGTTGGACGGTCGCTGCATCGTCGAGAGGCGATGGCATACGGTCTCGAAGCCGACCTGGAAACCCAGACTCAGCAGTTCGATGTCGTAGGCGTTGGCCTCGGCGGCGCGCAGGAAACGTTCGTACGGCAGCACCAACGCGCCGGCGAAGTAGTTGGCCAGGCCGACGCGGGCGACGGGAACCGATTCGGGACTGAGGTTTTCGGCACCGGCGAGGATCTCATCGAACAATCGCGCCTGCGTGAGGAATGCGAGCTGGGTGGCGAGCTGAAAGGCACGCTGGCCGGCGTTGAGTCTACCCGCGAGGTGGACCGTCTTGCCGGCAGTGTCGAACCGTCGTTTCGGGTTGGTGCTTGCCTTGACCGGGTCAGTGTCGTGGGCGATCGCCACCCGGATGCCGAACTCATCGGAAAGTACCTGCGCCAGTTGAAGATCCAGGCCGCCGATGGACAGTCCGTGTCTGTCGAACATTTCCTCCGCCGCCACGTCGAGGACGTCGATGTGATTCTTGTGGTCGTAGAAGAAGTCACGCACCTCCTCGAACGGCATCGGGGTGCGCGGCGATGTGGTGTCGGACGGGGCGTCGGCGAACTCGCCGCGATACATCTCGACCTCGGCGGTCAGTGCGGTGAGCCTGCGGTGCAGGGCGACGAGCGTGCGGCCCGCGGCAGGCATCCGGGAAACCAGTTCGGTGATCTCCGCGCGGGAGACCTCGCCGGATTCGGAGTGCGCGGCCAGGGCGTCGGACAGGTCCGCGACCAGGCGGGCGTCGGGGTCGGCGGCGAAGTAGTCGGCGCCCAGATCGAACTCGCGGGTGAGGGTGAGTAGCACAGGCACGGTGATGGGGCGCTGGTCGTTCTCCAGTTGATTGACGTAGCTGGTGGACAGCTCGATCCGCCGGGCCAGCGCCGCCTGGGAGAGTCCACGCTCGTCGCGCAGACGGCGCAGACGGGCGCCCACAAACAGCTTGGCCATGGCGTGAGCATAGCGGATCCAACATCCACAACATTCGCAAAGGAGCGAGGAAAGATCCGCAATTATACACAATATCCAGGTCTTTCGTTGATATCGGAGCTGTGCGTACGGTGTGGACATGATCAATCACACCGTCACCTCGCATCGCAGTTCGGACGACTTCCCCAAGTCGGAGCACCTCGCCGAGAAGATCGCGGCGATCGCCGTCGACCCTGTCGAAGTGCCCGCCGACACCGAGGACATGATCATCAACCGCATCATCGACAACGCCTCGGTGAGCGCGGCGTCGGTGATCCGCCGCCCCGTCACCTCGGCCCGCACCCAGGCGCAGGCCCACCCGTACACCGGCACCGACCGCACCGGTGCCGGCGTGTTCGGTATCGGCGGCGTCTACTCGCCCGAGTGGGCCGCGTTCGCCAATGGTGTGGCCGTGCGTGAGCTGGACTTCCACGACACCTTCCTGGCCGCCGAATACTCGCACCCCGGTGACAACATCCCGCCGCTGGTCGCCGTCGCCCAGCACGTCGGGGCCTCCGGTGCCGATCTGATCCGCGGTCTGGCCACCGCCTACGAGGTGCAGATCGACCTGGTCAAGGGCATCTGCCTGCATGAGCACAAGATCGACCA
>NZ_CALLZT010000064.1:0-4729 GCF_937858515.1 uncultured Gordonia sp.
GGAAAAAAAAGAAAAATGTGGGAGTTGGGTTGTCGGGGAACCGGGGGGCCGGGGGCGGGGGGGGGGGGGGGGCGGGCAAACACCCCCGCCACGATACGATCACGGGGTAAACCCGCCGTTTCCCTGATCGAGGAGAATCCGCCGTGCCCGATGATGTTCTGGTGACCAGCCCCACCACGATCCGTGTGCCGGCTGGGACCACCGCGGGTACCGCGCTCCGCGAGCACGACCTGCCCAACAGGGGCCCTGAGGCGGTGGTCGTCGTCCGAGATCCGGAGGGCAACCTGAAGGATCTGTCGTGGGCACCGGAGATCGACATCAACGTCGAGCCGGTTGCCGCGAACACCGACGACGGCCGCAAGGTGATCCGCCATTCGTGCGCCCACGTCCTGGCTCAGGCCGTGCAGGACGTGTTTCCCGACGCCCGCCTCGGCATCGGACCGCCCATCACCGACGGCTTCTACTACGACTTCGACGTCGCCGAACCCTTCACCCCCGAGGATCTGGTGACCTTGGAGAGGAAGATGAAGCAGATCATCAAGTCGGGGCAACGCTTCTCCCGCCGCGTCTACGCCTCCAAGGACGAGGCGCGCGCCGAACTGGCCGCCGAGCCGTACAAGCTCGAACTGATCGACGACAAGGGCGCCGCCGACGACGCGGAGGTTATGGAGGTCGGCGGAGCCGAACTCACCGTCTATGACAACCTCAACCCGCGCACCGGCGAGCGGCAGTGGTGTGACCTGTGCCGCGGCCCGCACGTGCCCACCACCAAGTACATCGCCGCGTTCAAACTGACCCGCAGCTCGGCCGCCTACTGGCGGGGCGATCAGGCCAACGCAGGTCTGCAGCGCGTGTACGGTACCGCCTGGGAATCGGTCGAGGCCCAGAACATCTACCTCGATCGTCTCGCCGAGGCCGAGAAGCGCGATCACCGTCGGCTCGGCACCGAACTGGACCTGTTCAGCTTCCCCGACGAGATCGGTTCGGGCCTGCCCGTCTTCCATCCCAAGGGCGGCATCATCCGCAAGGAGCTCGAAGACTATTCCCGACTGCGGCACGCGCAGGCCGGATACGAGTTCGTCTACACCCCGCACGCCACCAAGGGTGATCTATTCAAACTGTCCGGGCATCTGGACTGGTACGCCGACGGCATGTACCCGCCGATGCAGCTCGACGAGGAACGCGACTCCGACGGCACGCTGCGCCGGCCGGCCATCGACTACTACCTCAAGCCGATGAACTGCCCGATGCACAATCTGATCTTCCGTTCCCGTGGCCGCTCCTATCGCGAGTTGCCGCTGCGGCTGTTCGAATTCGGCACGGTCTACCGGTACGAGAAGTCGGGCGTGGTGCACGGACTCACCCGGGCACGCGGCTTCACCCAGGACGACGCCCACATCTACTGCACCCGCGAACAGATGGGTGAGGAGGTGCGCTCGCTGCTGCAGTTCGTGCTGGATCTGCTCCGCGACTACGGTCTCGATGACTTCTACCTCGAACTGTCCACCCGCAACCCCGACAAGTCGATCGGCTCGGACCAGGCGTGGGAGGAGGCCACCGAGGTGCTGCGGGAGGCGGCGTCGAGCTTCGGTCTGGACCTCGTCGACGACCCGGGGGGTGCGGCGTTCTATGCACCCAAGATCTCGGTGCAGGCCAAGGACGCGATCGGGCGCACCTGGCAGATGTCGACCATCCAGGTCGACCTGATGCTGCCGGACCGCTTCGAACTCGACTACACGGGCAACGACGGCGCCAAACACCGCCCGGTGATGATCCACCGGGCGCTGTTCGGGTCCATCGAGCGATTCTTCGGTGTGCTCACCGAACACTACGCGGGTGCATTCCCGGCATGGCTGTCGCCGGTCCAGGTCGTCGGCATCCCGGTCGCCGAGGCATTCGCCGACCACCTCGCCGGTGTCATCGGGCAGCTCAAGGCACACGACGTGCGCGCCGAGGTCGACTTCTCCGATGATCGGATGCAGAAGAAGATCCGCACCCACACCACGGGTAAGGTGCCGTTCATGCTGCTCGCCGGAGAACGCGACGTCGAGGCCGGAGCGGTCAGCTTCCGGTTCCGCGACGGCACCCAGGTCAACGGCGTACCCGTCGACCTGGCCGTCGCACGGATCATCGACTGGGTCGCCTCGCGCCGCAACGAATCACCGACCGCCGCGCTGTTCGACGACTCTGCCGCAACAGCCGAGGCGGCGACCCCGTGACCGGGTCACCCGGTGAGATCCGGGATGTCGGTACCGGCGACGACGACCGGTTGCAGCGGCTGTGGACCCCGCACCGGTTGACCTATATCACCGCCGAACCGCGCTCATCGACCAAGTCGTCGGGTCATCCGTTCCTCGACATCCCGACGATGTCGGACGAGGAGGGCCTGATCCTGGCCCGTGGTCAATGGGTGTACGCGGTGCTCAACCTGTACCCGTACAACGCCGGGCACACGATGGTGGTGCCGTACCGGCAGGTTGCCGACCTCGAAGACCTGACCCCGGCCGAGTCGTCGGAGCTGATGACGTTCACCCAGCACACCATTCGCACCATCAAGGCGGTCTCCAACCCCAACGCGTTCAACGTGGGGCTGAACCTGGGCTATGCCGCGGGCGGCTCGCTGGCCGAGCACCTGCATCAGCACATCGTGCCGCGCTGGGTCGGGGACGCGAACTTCATCACCGTCGTCGGCGACGCCAAGGTCATTCCGCAATTGCTGCGTGATACCCGTGCGCTGCTGGCCGACAAGTGGCGCGAACTGTGGCCCGGCACCGAGGCGGGGACGGACTGATGCTGAGCATCCTGGGCCGGGCGTCGGTGTCGAAGGTCACCGCACCCATCGGCAAGGCCCTGCTGGCCACCGGACTGACCCCCGACATCATGACGGTCCTGGGGACCGTCGCGACGATCGCCGCCGCGCTGACGCTGTTCCCGATGGGCTACCTGTTCGCCGGAACGCTGGTCATCTGGCTGTTCGTCATGTTCGACATGCTCGACGGTGCGATGGCCCGCGCCCGCGGCGGCGGTACCCGATTCGGGGCGGTCCTCGACGCCACGTGCGACCGCATCGCCGACGGCGCGATCTTCGCCGGCCTGGCCTGGTGGTGCATGGTGCAGCAACCGCACCAGTTGCTGTTCGTGGCCACCCTGATCTGCCTGGTCACCTCGCAGGTCATCTCGTACGCGAAGGCACGGGCCGAGGCTTCGGGCCTGTACGGCGACGGCGGCCTGATCGAACGGCCCGACCGACTCATCATCGTGCTCGTCGGTTCCGGTTTCACCGGTCTTGGGATCTGGTGGGCCATTCACGTCGCCATGTGGTTGCTCGCGGCCGGCAGTGTCATCACCGTCATCCAGCGGATGCATTCGATCGCATCGTCGCCCGGTGCGCGGGAGTTGATCCCGATCGTCACCAAGGACGACGGGCCGGACGAGTCCGAAGGTGACGATCCGAAGACCACCTCATGACGTCGATCTCCGAGCGCCTCGCCGACCTCGGCTACGGACTGGGCTGGTCGGCCGTCCGTCACGCTCCCGACTCGCTGGCCCGGAACCTGTTCGACAGGGGTGGGGCGTGGGCCGGCCGGCGCGGCGGCGGACCCGACCAGCTGCGGCGCAACCTGGCCCGCGTCCTCGGCGTCGCACCCGCACAGGTACCCGACGACACCGTCGAGGCGGCGGTCCGCTCCTACGCCCGGTACTGGTACGAGGCATTCCGGCTGCCGTCGATGGATCCTGCGCAGGCCGCCGCCTCGGTCACCTTGCCCGCCGACGATCGGGCCGACCTCGCGCAGGCCCACGCCCGCGGCAAGGGCATTGTCATCGCCCTGCCGCATTCGGGTAACTGGGACATGGCCGGGGTGTGGCTGGTTCAGCACTACGGCCAGTTCGCGACGGTTGCCGAACGCCTCAAACCCGAGTCACTGTTCCGGCGATTCGTCGACTACCGCGAATCCCTCGGCTTCGAGATCTTCCCGCTCTCGGGCGGCGAACAGCCCCCGTTCACCGTGCTTGCCGAGCGACTCCGGGCGGGCGGCATCATCTGCCTGCTCGGCGAACGAGACCTCGCCAAACACGGGGTCGAGGTGGAGTTCTTCGGCGAGAAGACACGGATGCCCGCCGGTCCGGCCCGGCTCGCGATCGACACCGGTGCGGCGCTCAAGGTGGCCCACCACTGGTTCGGCGACGGCGCGACCTCCCAACTGCGGTGCGGCCCGGCCATCGACACCTCGGGCGGGGTGGAGGCCACCACCCAGTTGCTTGCCGACGCCTACGCACGCAACATCGCCGCCCATCCCACCGACTGGCACATGCTGCAGCCGCTGTGGGAGGCCGACTGGTCCGAGCACCGTCGCGCCCGGATCGAAGGGGCCTGATCCGGCGGTGAAGATCGGAATGATCTGCCCGTACTCCTTCGATGTCCCCGGAGGAGTGCAGGCGCATGTGGTGGAACTGGCCGAGGTGTTCGGCCGGCGCGGGCACGAGGTCAGCGTCCTGGCACCGGCCGCCGACACCACCGATCTGCCCGACTACGTGGTGTCCGTCGGGCCCGCCCTGGCGATCCCGTACAACGGGTCGGTTTCCCGGGTCAACTTCAGCCCGCGGGGGTACATGCGGCTGCGGCGGTGGATCGCCGACAACGAGTTCGACGTCCTGCACGTGCACGAACCGAACTCGCCGTCGACGTCGATGCTGGCGCTGATGGTGGCCTCGGGCCCGATCGTGACCA
>NZ_CALLZT010000065.1:0-9220 GCF_937858515.1 uncultured Gordonia sp.
TGTCGATGATGTCGTCGGACACCTGGAAGGCGATGCCGATGATGTCGCCGATCCGCGCGAGGCGCTCGATGCTGTCGGGGTCGGCACCGGCGGCCATCGAACCGAACCGGGCGGCGGCAGCGATCAGCGAGCCGGTCTTCTCCCACACCACCTTCAGGTAGTGGTCGATCGGGTCGATGTCGCCGGTCGCGCCGACGGTCTCCCGCATCTGGCCGGTGACCAGTTCGGCGAACGTCTCGGCGATGATCCGCACCGCGTCGGGGCCGAGCGTCGACACCAGTCGCGATGCCCGCGCGAAGAGGAAGTCGCCCGACAGGATGGCGATGCTGTTGGTCCAGCGGGCGTTGGCCGACTGCGCGCCACGGCGCATCGGGGCCTCGTCCATGACGTCGTCGTGGTACAGGGTGGCCAGGTGGATCATCTCGACGACCGTCGCCGCGGTGATCACGTCCCGGCTGCCCGGGTCGGGGCCGAACTGGGCGGCCAGGATCGCGAACATCGGCCGGAACCGTTTGCCACCGGCCTTGGCCAGGTGGGTGGCGGCCTCGGTCATGATCGCGTCGCCCGAGGACAGTTCGGTGATCAGCAGGTCCTCGACGTCTGCCAACGCCGACCGCACCACCTCGGCGAACTCGTCGGTGCCCAGGTCAAGTCCGGCGAAAGTCGACTTCACGTCCCGTGCCGCCCCATCTCGTTGGTCTCCCGCAACAGCCGTCGATGGCCGTCACACTGCCTGTGAGCGTAACCGCTACCGGCTGCCGACATACTGGTCGGGTGAGCAACCAACCCCAACCTGTGGACGTTCTGGTCGTCGGGGCGGGCCCCGGCGGCGCCGCGGCCGCCGCACACGCCGTGGCCGCCGGACGTGCGGTGACACTCATCGACGGGGCCACCTTTCCGCGGGACAAGACGTGCGGCGACGGCCTCACCCCACGCGCGGTGGCCGAACTCGACGCCCTCGGCCTCGGCTCGCTACTCGACGGCAGGCCACGCATCGACGGGCTGCGTCTGGCCGGGTGGGGGGCGACGCGGGAGGTGCCGTGGCCGTCGGGACGGTTTCCCGCACACGGCAGCGCGGTGGCCCGCACCGAACTCGATGAGGAGATCCGGGCGCACGCGGTCGCGTCCGGGGCGACGATGCTGCAGGGCACCAAGGCCGTCGGCGCGGTGATGGCTGGTGATCGGATCGAGTCGGTCACGCTGGCCGGGCCGAGTGGGACGTCGGACGTCGCGGTGCGCGATGTGATCGTCGCCGACGGGGTGCGCTCGACCCTCGGCAAGACGCTCGGCCGGCAGTGGCACCGCGACACCGCATACGGGGTGGCCGCCCGCGCATATGTGGCGTCCGAACGCGCCGATGAGCGGTGGATGGGGTCGCACCTGGAACTGCGCGGCCCCGACGGCGGACTGCTGCCCGGCTACGGGTGGCTGTTCCCACTCGGCAGCCAGGGCAACGTTAACGGCCTGCTCAACATCGGGGTCGGGGCGCTGGCTACGGCCAAACGTCCGGCGAGCATGCAACTGCGGCCGATCCTGGAGCACTACACCGAGTTCGTCCGCGACGAATGGCGCATCGGTGGCGTCCCGATGCGGGTGGCGTCGGCGCTGCTGCCGATGGGCGGGGCGGTCACCGGGGTGGCCGGGCGCAACTGGATGCTGATCGGCGACGCCGCAGCCTGCGTCAACCCGCTCAACGGCGAGGGCATCGACTACGCGATGGAGACCGGGCGCCTGGCCGTCGAACTGCTCGGTGCCGATGACTACACCACCCGCTGGCGCGACGTACTGACCGAGCACTACGGGCTCGCGTTCTCGGCGGCACGCAGGCTGGCCGGGGTGCTCACGGTGCCGCAGGCGGTACCCGCCCTGGGGCGGCCCGGGATGCGGTCGGCGCGGCTGATGTCGATGGTGGTGCGGGTGATGGGCAACCTCATCACCCCCGACGACGCCGACCTGGTGGCCCGGGCCTGGCGCACCGCCGGCCGTCTCTCCAGCCGGATCGACGACCGTCCGCCGTTCCGGTGAGTGGCGGTAATCTACATCACATGACGACAGCCACGTCTCTCACTGCCCGATTGCGCGCGCGGCGTGCCCGGCGTTTCGCGTTGCGCGACGAGATCGCCGCCCGCGACGACGGAGACTTCGAGTCGATCGTGCGCGACCTGATCAGTCGCGAGTTTCCGTGGGGCAACACGCAGGCGCTGAGTTTCGCGCTGTTCCGCACGTACGCGGTCCCGTCGATCGGCGATCTGCTGTGCGACACCCGCCAGTTCACCGAACACACCCAGAAGCGTTACGACGACACGGTGCTGCTGCTCGACGCACCTATCGAGCACGGTGTGTCGTCGACGATGGGGCGCACCGGGATCCGGCGGGTCAATGAGATGCACGGCATGTATGACATCTCCAACGACGACATGCTGTACGTGTTGTCGACATTCGTGGTGTGTCCGGTGGACTGGATCAACAGCTACGAGTGGCGCAACCTGACCGACCGGGAGGTCACCGCACTCACCGACTATTACCGGCTGCTCGGAAAACGTATGGGTATCAAGGGGATTCCCGAAGACTACGCGGGATTCGAAAAGCTGATGGAGGAGTACGAGATCGGCCATTTCACCTACTCCCCCAAGGCACGGGAAGTCGCGGACTCGACACTGGACCTGCTGGGTACGTTCGCGCCGTTCCATCTGCTGCCGCGCGCGGCGGTGCGGCGAATCTCGTTCGCGCTCATGGACGATCGGCTGCGGGTGGCGTTCCGGTATCCGCGGCCGACGCGGGTGGAGCAGGTCGTGGTGCGCGGCGGGCTCAAGGCGCGTGGCCTGGCGATCGCGCTGCTGTTTCCGCCGCGCCATGAACCGATGTTCGGCCGGCAGACTCCGCAGGTGCGCGGCTACCCGAACGGCTACGAAATCGAGAAACTGGGCACGTTCAAGCCCGGCTGCCCGGTGCCGCACATCTGAGGTGGTCCGGCCATGTGCCAAAAGGTCACCGGACCCTTCGTGACCCTCGCTCCTGCGTCGCATCGGCCTCAGGGATCAAGATGTCCGCCGCATCGGCCTCAGGGATCAAGATGTCCGCCGCATCGGCCTCAAGGATCACGATGCATGGCCACGTCGACCGTCTTGGCCCCGGTAAGCAACCAGCGGCGCGATGGTCAAGATGAACGGCCACGTTGATCTTGACCATCGCGAGGACTACATCAAGCGGTCGGCTACCTCGTTCGCGAAAGCGTCCACTCTGGTGCACGTTGATCTCTTGATCGCGAGGACTACATCAAACGAGGCAACCTTCTTGATCCCTGAGGCCGAAGCGACGCAGGAGCGAGGGTCACGAAGGGTCCGGTGAGATGAGGCTCTCAGGCCGGGTAGGGGATGTCAGCGGACGGCGGAGTGGACGGCGGTGATGCCGCCGGTGAGGTTCTGCCAGCGGACGCCCGAGAAGCCGGCGTCGCGGATGAGTTCGCCGAGTTCGAATTGGTCGGGCCAAGCCCGGATCGATTCGGCGAGATACACATACGCGTCGGGATTGCTCGACACCTTGGTGGCCACGGCGGGCAGCGCCTTCATCAGGTATTCCATGTAGACGGTGCGGAAGGGCCGCAGCGTGGGAGTCGAGAATTCGCAGATCACCAGGCGGCCACCGGGTTTGAGGACGCGATGGAATTCGCTGAGTGCCCGCGGTACGTCGTTGACATTGCGCAGGCCGAAGGAAATGGTTGCGGCGTCGAAGGAGTGGTCGGCGAACGGCAGATTGAGGGCGTCGGCGGCGACCTTGGGCACCGGCCGACCGGCACCGGCCTTGAGCATGCCGAGGGAGAAGTCGGCGGCGATGCACCGCGCCCCGGACTTGGCCAGCTCGACCGTCGACACCGCCGTACCGGCGGCCAGATCGAGCACCACGTCGGAGGGTTTGAGCGCGAGCGCCTTGCGGGTGACGGTGCGCCAGCGCCGGTCCTGCCCGAACGAGAGCACCGTGTTGGTGATGTCGTAGCGCCGGGCAACGCCGTCGAACATCTGGGCGACCTCGGCCGGATCCTTGTCGAGTGTCGCCCTGCTCGGATGCCCCGCGGTGTCAGCCATGGGTATCACGCTACTGGGTCACCGATCGCCCGCAGTCACCCGATCAGGCCGGCGGGCGGTGAGCCTTCGGTTGGTTTCGGCCAGACCGATCACGACGGCGCCGATGACCAGCCACAGCAGCGCCACCACCGACACGGCGGGCACGATCGACAGGCTCGCGTCGCGGCCGGCTGGGCGGGCCAGGTCGGGGTTGGTGGCGTCGTATTCGACGCTGATCCGCTGCCCCTGGGTCAGCTCTGTGGGATAGAGCAGGCCCAGGCGCGGGCTGTGCAGCTGGCCGTCGGGAGTCTGGAAGCTGACATCGGCGCGCAGGTCGCCCGCGTACAGGACGTCGGCCATGACGGTGGCCTTGTGCGCCTCGATCTGGTGATCGTTGCGGTAGCACGCGATCACCAGCACCGCACCCATCACGGTGCCGACGAGCCCGACCAGCAGTAATCCCTTCTGGACGCGCCGCAACACCGCCGCATTCATGGGATTTCCCGGTACCGGGCGGCGATGGCCGCGTGGAGGTCGCGCAGCCGGGCGCGATCGGTGCTGACCTCCACGACCTCGAGCCCGCCGGGCACCTCGGTCTGCAGGTAGCCGCTCAATTCGCCGAGGCTCACGCGCCGGTGGGCGATGTGGAATCCTGCGCACAGCGCTGCCAGGTCGGTGCGATGCGGGGTGCCGAACACCCGCTCGTACGCCCCCTCGTACGGGCCGGTGTTGAAGCGCGGGTCACCTTGTTCGAGCAGCCCGAAGATCCCGCCGCCGTCGTCGTTGGCGACGACGATCCGCAGGTTGGACGGACGTGGTTCGCCGGGCCCGATGAGCAGGCCGGTCGCGTCGTGCACGAACGTCAGATCGCCCATGAGCGCGACGGTGCGGGCACCGGGGTCACGCGATTGCAGGTCGAGGGCGGCGCCGATGGCGGTCGAGTTGGTGCCGTCGATGCCGGCGACTCCCCGGTTCGAGAGCACCCGGACTTCGGGGCTGACGCGGCCGGCGAGCGCGACGTCGCGGATCGGGTTGCTCGCCCCCACCACCAATTGGTCACCGGGCCGCAGTGCCGCCGACACCGCCCGCGCCACATGCAGGCCGGTGGTGTTGCCGGGGACATCGAGTTCGGCGTCGACTGCCGTGACCACGCGGTGCTGGGAGTCGGCGCAGTGTTTGAGCCACGCTTCGCCCGGCGCGCCGGTGACCTCGGCGCGGGTTCCGGTGGCGTACACATTGCCCGACACGTCGGGCCAGCGTGGGCCGGTGGTGAGCGCGTACACCCGCACGTTCGGGTCGGCGAGCAGCCGCGACACCCCGCGATGCAGGGTCGGACGCCCGCAGATGATGGCCTGCCGCGGTGAAATCGAATCGAGCGCCAGCGGATGCAGTGGCGTCTCGACGGCCGGCGCGGTGGGTTCGGCGACGGTGGGTACCGCGGCCAGCTCAGGATGGGTACCCGCGCCGTGACCGGACACGACGACGGTGTCGAGGGTCAGGTCGATCGGCAACGGGACATCGAGCCTGCCGACGGGCGCCTGCGTCCATGGCAGCCCGCCGGGACGGCCCTCGAAGATCCCCAGGTCCTGCCGAGCCTCGCCGGGGTCGGCCGGAATGAGCGGCTCGCGCAGTGGGATGTCGAACTGGACGGGTCCGGCGTTGCCGGTGCGGGCACCGCGTGCCGCGGCCAGCACCCGGCCGACGGCCGACCGCCACTGTGAATTGGTATCCAGGTCCTGCTCGGCCAGGCCAAGACTGATCGCGGCCCGCACCTGGGTACCGAAGATCCCGAACTGTTCGATGGTCTGATTCGCCCCCGATCCGAGCAGCTCGTACGGCCGGTTCGCCGACACCACCACCAGCGGCACGCGGGCGTAGTTGGCCTCGAATACGGCCGGTGACATGTTGGCGACGGCGGTGCCGCTGGTCATGATGATCGGCACCGGCTGCCGCGACGCCGCGGCCAGGCCGAGCGCCAGGAAACCGGCCGAGCGTTCGTCGATCCGCACATGCAGCCGGAGCCGTCCGGCGGTGTCGGCCGCGTGCAACGCGAATGCCAGCGGCGCGTTTCGCGAACCCGGGCAGAGCACCGCCTCACGCACCCCGCCGCGGATCAGTTCGTCGACGATGACCCGTGCCTGCAGGGTGGACGGGTATTCGGAGCGAGGCTGGTGCATCCTCCCACCCTAAATGGGGCCGCGGGAGTCTAGAGTCGGACGTATGAGTGAAGACACAACGACGGTGTCCGATAAGTCCGGTAAGCGCGAGTTCGACGTCGTGGTGTTCGGTGCGACGGGCTTCGTCGGCGAACTCACCGCACGCTACCTGGCCACACATGCCCCGGCCGGGACCAAGATCGCGCTGGCCGGGCGTTCGGAGGCCAAACTCGTCGCATTGCGTGAACGCATCGGCGGGGCCGCGACCGACTGGCCGGTCCTCGTCGCCGACGCGGACTCACCTGCTTCCCTTGATGCGATGGTCTCTCGCACCCGCGTGGTGTGCACCACCGTCGGCCCGTATCTCAAGTACGGCGAGGCACTGGTGGTGGCCGCGGCGACCGCCGGCACCGACTACGTCGACCTGACCGGCGAGGTGCCGTTCGTGCGGTTCTCCATCGACAAGGCCCACGATCTCGCCGCGGGCTCCGGTGCGCGCATCGTGCATTCGTGCGGTTTCGACTCGATTCCGTCGGATCTGACGGTGTGGGCGCTGTATCGCAAGATCGCCGCCGACCGCGCCGGGGAGCTCACCGACACCACATTCGTGTTGCAGTCCTTCCGTGGCGGGGTGTCCGGCGGCACCATCGATTCAGTGCGGGTCATCGCCGATCAGGCCAAGGACTCACAGGTACGCAGGCTGATGCTCAATCCGCAGGCGCTGTCGTCGGGCCCGGGCGACCCGCCCCGATCCGAAATGCGTTCGGAGCCCAGCGATCTCAATATCGTGTCGGCCCGCAAGGTGGATCCGTCACTATCGGGGACACTGGCCCCGTTCTTCATGGCCTCACACAACACCCGAATCGTCCGGCGCTCGAATGCTTTGCTGGAAGGCGGTTATGGCGAGAACTTCCACTACGGCGAGACGATGAACGTCGGCGACATTCCGGTGGTGTCGGCGGTGACCGCCGGGCTCGTCGGGGTGGGCACGGGCGCGTTCCTGGGCGCCATGAGTTTCGGGCCGACGCGTCGGCTGCTGGACCGGGTACTGCCCGCACCCGGCGAGGGACCGAACCAGAAGACCAGGGACAAAGGACACTTCACTGCCGAGGCGTTCACCACCAGCACTACCGGCCGGCGCTACCGGGCCCGCTTCCGTGGTCACGGCGATCCCGGCTACAAGGCGACCGCGGTGATGCTCGGCGAGAGCGCCCTGGCCCTGGCCCTCGACCGCGACAGGCTCCCCGACCACCACGGGGTGCTCACCCCGGCAGTGGCGATGGGCGATGTCCTCACCGAACGCCTGAACCACGCGGGCTTCTCCATCGGCGCGGTAGCGCTGTAATCGACTCCCGTACAAGATGACAAGGTCGTCTCACCGGGTTTCGAGGCGCCTCGCCCAGCGGCTCGTCGCACCTCAACCAGCGAGGAGGAACCTCGACCGGCGAAAGGGTGCGGCCTTTACGGCTGGCCGGGGTTGAGGCGGATGAACAGGCCGTCGAGTTCGGCGCACAGGCGGTCGCCGTCGTGCATGGTGCCCTTGATGAAGGCTTTGCGGCCCTCGACGCGGTCGGCCCAGGCACGCATCTTCAGCGCGGTGTTTAGCGGGGTGACCGAGCGGTAGTCGACTCTGAGGTAGCCGGTGCGGCAGATGCCGTTGGTGGCCACCGCCGACGCGTATCCGCCGATGTCATCGAAGGCGACGGCGACCTGTCCGCCGTGGGCGGCGTCGTTGCCCCCGAGGTGGTAGTTGGTGAAGGTGACCGTCGCCTCCACCGACCCGTTCTCCCTGTCGATGTTGTCGATGACGAACGGCGGCAGGGTGATGTTGCCGCGGGCCGGCAGGTCGATACGGGTGCCTGCCGGGGTGTGCCACTCGTCGATCTGCACCGCGGCGAGCTTGGCGTTGAGATCTTTGAGGGTGTCGATGAGGTCGTCGCCCATCTCCGGTGTCGGGCACGCCAGCCGCACGTTGTCCATGAACAGCCGCACCTGCTCGATGAACTCGCCGTAGCGGGGACCGCCCCTGTCGCCGACGGCCGGGTCGATCGGCCGGAAGCCGCCCCGGCGCGAACCCTCTTCGTCGGCGGAGTCCGCGGCCGCACCGCTCAGTATGTCTTGCACGTCACTCACCCTCTCACCGTAGTAGAACGTGTTCACCCGTGGGTCTCGAACCTCCCACCAACCGACACCGCACGAATCCGGCGTCCCGTTAGGGTGGACGGTCATGAGCACCTCATCGGCAGCGTCCCCCTTCGATCCCGCCCAGTGGGCAGCCGTCCCCGGATTCGGCGATCTCACCGACATCACCTATCACCGGCACACCGGTGAGGGCCGGGCGAACGGCATCGTGCGGATCGCGTTCGACCGGCCGGAGGTGCGTAACGCGTTCCGGCCGCATACCGTCGACGAGTTGTATCGCGTCCTCGATCACGCGCGCTGCTCCCCCGATGTCGGGACCGTGCTGCTGACCGGCAACGGGCCGAGCCCCAAGGACGGGGGGTGGGCGTTCTGCAGCGGCGGTGACCAGCGGATTCGCGGTCGGTCGGGGTACCAGTACGCCACCAGTCACGATTCGGACGTAACCGCAGCGGGCGTCGAGGGCGTCGACGAGGCACGGGTGAAAGCCGAGGGTGGGCGGCTGCACATCCTGGAGGTACAGCGGCTCATCCGCACAATGCCCAAGGTGGTGATCGCCGTGGTCAACGGCTGGGCGGCGGGCGGCGGGCATTCGCTGCACGTGGTGGCCGACCTGACGCTCGCATCCCGCGAGCACGCCCGATTCAAGCAGACCGACGCCGACGTGGGCTCGTTCGACGCCGGGTACGGCAGCGCCTACCTGGCCAAGCAGGTCGGGCAGAAGTTCGCCCGCGAGATCTTCTTCCTCGGCGAGGCCTACGACGCCGAGACGATGCACCGGATGGGTGCGGTCAACCGGGTCGTCGACCACGCCGAGTTGGAGAACACCGCGATCGAGTGGGCGCGCACCATCAACGGCAAGTC
>NZ_CALLZT010000066.1:0-12735 GCF_937858515.1 uncultured Gordonia sp.
TTGTCCTGGATCAGCGGTTCGAGGTCGAGGACCTCGAAGACCCGCTCGAAACTCACCAGCGCACTCATGATCTCGACGCGGGCGTTGGCCAGCGCGGTCAGCGGTGCGTACATCCGGGTCAGCAGCAACGCCAGCGACACCACCGCGCCGGCCGAAAGGTGGTGGTGCACAGCCAACCAGCCGCCCAGGCCGTACACCAGCGCCAGCGCCAGCGCCGACACCAGCATCAGTGCGCTGAAGAAGTAGGTTTGCAGCATGGCCTGACGAATTCCGATGTCGCGCACCGCATCCGCGCGGTCCGCGAACTCCGCCGATTCGCGGTCGGGACGGCCGAACAGCTTCACCAGGGTGGCGCCGGGTGCGGAGAACCGTTCGGTCATCTGCGTCGACATCCGTGCGTTGTACTCGGCACTCTCCCGTGCCAGGCCGGCCATGCGCCGGCCCATCCGTCGGGCGGGCAGCACGAACACCGGCAGCAGGATCAGCGTCAGCAGGGTGATCTGCCAACTGATCGCCAGCATCACCCCGAGTGTCAGGACGAGGGTCACGAAGTTGGAAACCACCCCCGAAAGGGTGTCGCTGAACGCTCGTTGCGCCCCGATCACGTCGTTGTTCAGGCGGCTGACCAGGGCACCGGTGCGGGTGCGGGTGAAGAACGCGACCGGCATACGTTGTACGTGATCGAAGACGGCGCGACGTAGATCCAGGATCAGGCCCTCGCCGATGTTCGCCGACAACCAACGCGCCCCGATTCCGGTGACAGCCTCTGCTACGGCGATCAGCGCGATTACCACGGCCAGTCCGACGATCGCGCCGCCCGCCGACGAATCGGCGTCGGTGATCAGGTCGATGACGCGTCCCGCCAGCAGCGGCGTGACCACGGTAAGGACGGCCATCAGCACCGACAGCGCCAGAAACACGACGATCCGCCGCCGGTGGGGGCGGGCGAATCCACCGATACGGCGGGTGGTGGCGCGCCGGTCCGCCCGTCGCGTCTTGTTGTCGTCGGGGGTGTGGGACGACTTGTACATCACGTCCCACGCCACGGATTCCATGCTCATCGGCCGACCTCGATTCTGCTCATGCCGTAGAGTTCACTTCATCAAGTGCACTTGATGTCAAGCGAATTGTCGAAAGAGCGGATCGTGCCCGAGGGACTGTGGCTCAAACCGGGGCAGGTGGCCCAGCGGGCCGGGGTGGCCGTGTCGACGCTGCACTACTACGAGGAGTACGGGCTCATCAGCAGCCGCCGCACCTCGGGAAACCGGCGTGAGTACCGGCGCGACACCCTACGTCTCGTCGCGTTCATCCGGGCGTCGCAGACACTGGGCATTCCGCTGGCCCGGATCAAAGCGGCGCTCGACGACCTGCCGCACGACCGGCCACCCACCAAACAGGATTGGGCTCGCCTGGCCGAGGACTGGCGCGCCGATCTCGACCAGCGCATCGCCGGGCTGATCGCGTTGCGCGACAATCTCGCCGACTGCATCGGCTGTGGGTGCCTGTCACTGACGACGTGTCCGTACGTCAATCCGGGTGACAGACTGGGCAAGGAAGGGCCCGGGGCGCGTAAACTGCTGCCCGACTGAATGATTCGAAAACCCGTCGATCCTTCGGGAGATAACTGGTCGGACGATGACGCCCCCGATGGCCGGCGCGCGGCGCCGTCTATGTCGGCACCGCACTTATCGACGAGAACTCGTCGATACCCCCTGCGTCTGCCGCCCCACCGATGTGTCAGGCGTCACCGCCCGCCCTATCTCCCCGGATTTCTCCCCGACCCGAAATCACGTTGTGACAACTGATCGTGTGGGTTAGTAAACACTACTGATGCGCGTCTGTCCAGAATCGCCGCTATGCAGAGTTTTGCCGCTCCAAGGTCCGCGATCTTGTCTTGGGAATACAGAATATCGAAACTGGTGACGGTGGTCACAAATTGACAGGTTGATGATCTTGACCTTGAATTCTGTTGCTGATCAGCAAATCTCGGACATGGGGTGGTGCTGTATGTGATCGGGGACTTACGACTCTGGTGGCGGCATTCGGTCGATGACACGTTTCATGAAATCGATTGCCCGTTGGCAGACGGCCTCTCGGCCGATGGGCTTGAAGAGTTTGCTCGTGCCCACGATCACTGGTGATTTACCGGACTTTACGGTAGCCATGCAGTCAGTTGTATCTCTGGAGTCTACGAGAACGAGTCGCCCCTTGATGGAGATGTCGTAGGAAACTTCGTACCATCCACGATCCTTCATATCCTGCTCGAAGGTAGGGCGGTTTCCGGTAGCGTGCGAGAGCAATCCGGCGTCAGGGCCTCCGTGAAAGTACCAGATGCATCCTCTCGCCGTCTGGTGGTTGGCGACCGCTACATCCATAGCGGTGGCGGGGTCGAGTCCTGCGTCGCCGAGCTCTGCGTCGGTCAGAGCGGTGCAGGGTTCGTAGGTGGTTCCGTCATTATTTGTCGACCAGCGGTCCGGGAACGGAGTCACGAATGGGAGTGCGACTCCTCGGGCATCGGTTTGACGAATGCTCGATCCGGGTACTCCTACTCTGGAATCAACTGTTGCAGTGGGTGAACCGTCGACCGAACAGCCGGATGGCATGCACATGACGCCGACAATTGCCAGCGCAAGCGGGCGCGAGCTGTTGCCGCGTCTGATGTCATCGGGACTGTCTATAGGTGGCATTGCCATTGAGGTTCGGCTCACGTTTCTGTGATGATTACAGCCGATTCTTGATCGGTCACGGCGAGGGTCCTGGCTGCGTCGGAGCACGCGGAAGCCAGATTCTTCGCCGACGCGGCGCGAAGTTGCAGACTCGCGACCCACTCGTTGATGTTGTTGCGAAACATGGCATGCATGTACTGTCCTTCAACACAGTCGCCGAAGTGGTTCAAGACGAACAACCTCTTCGCGCGATCGGCGATAAGGTCGAGTTCGTCGCCGACGTGCTGTGCCACCAGTCCCCGTTCTTTCCACCAGGCTTCGGTGAACTGGAACACCTGCTCGGATGTGAACGAGTAGTGCTGCCCGTCCGGTTTATCCTCGTCGCCTGCCATAGCGTCCCCCTGCGCTCGGTCACCCCCGTACACGACTGGCGCAGGTAGCGTCGATCGTGAACCATCTTCACCGTACGAAAGGTGTTGATAGTTGACTTAACTCGTAGCAGTGAACACGGTATGGTCGCCGTTGTCCAGACTGTGGACAGATGTTGTGGACAACTGGTATCGGGGGATGCGGTGGCGGCACGGAGCCCATGGTCGGCGATGAGTATCGGTGAGGTGATCGGTGTCGTCGGTACGATGTCGGGCGGCAGTGCATCCGGCGACACGCAGGCATTCAACGAACTCGTTACGGCGGCAGGGAAACTCGGCGACTCGATGATCGAGAGCTTCGCCGGGGGCGACGCACGCGGCGAAGGTGCCGATGCCGGTCGTTCGGCGGGACGTGAACTGGGAGAATTGATCCTGGCCGACTCCGACGTCGCTGCGGTGACCAGCAATGCCATGTCCTCGGCCGCGGATGTGGTCGCCGCCACGTCGAAGGAGACCCCGCTCCTGGAGTCGATGCGCAGGGACGCGGAGACCAAGACGGCCTCCATTATCGAGGTCCGGGCGTCGGTGGAGCGTCTGATGAACTATTCGTACACCGATCCGATGAATGAGATCGACGTGCACACGGACACCGTCCTGGGAATCGTACAAAATCGCTGGATCGCGAACACGGCGACGACCGCCGGCACGGATCTTCCGTCGACGACCGGCGATACCACCATCGCGACGTCAAACACACCGTATGGCAACACATCTACACCCCTGACGACCACAACAGGCGGCACACCGACCAGCACGCCGACAACCAACACGCCGACGAACAGCGGCCCGACCACCACGTCCCGTGCGACGACCGACCCCACCGGTACGCCGAGCAACACCAGGACGACCACGACACCCACACCGGTGCGGGCTGCGGACAATCAGACCACCGCCGACAACAGGACGACCGGCCGCGCCACCCCGTCAACCGGACAATTGCCGAACAGTACTGTGTGGCAAACGAATCAGGATGAGAAGAGCCGGCCGAACGGCACGCCGGGCGCCGACGGCCGGGACGATCCCGCCGCGCACAACCCGGACCACGATGTCACCGACCCGAATCTCGCCGGACCGGTGCCGTACCCCGGCCTGAATCTGCCCGCGAATCCCACCGGGTCACCGACCGGAACGCCGGTGGGAAGTCCACGGGTCAACGGGATTCCGCCGACCACACTCCCGCCCAGATCCGTCACGGGCACGTCACCGGTGCCGACGACCGCTTCCGGGCCGGTGAACACAGGTGCCCGACCACTGGCGTCCGGCCCGATGGCGCCTGCTGCCAGGGCCGGTGGTTCGGGGGACGACAAGAAGGCGCACAAGTCCGCGGGCTATCTGCACACCACCGACAACGGCTCCGAGGCAGTGGGTGCGATGCCGCTGGTGGCACCGCCCGTCCTCGGTGACTGGTCACACCCCGGCGACGACGTCGCAGACGAAACCCGTGCCGGCGGGGAAACCGGAAGCGGACCGGTCCGGACGTGAGCATCCATGCGTCAGCGACGTCGCAATTGTGATGCCCAGCAGGCGATCACAAACATCAGAACCGCGATACCGGCGCAGTAGGCGCGTGCGCCGTTGACACCCCACGGCGGCATCACCACGATCTCCTGCCCGGTGCCGTACACGCCGTTGAGGAATGGCATATATCCCTGGATGGTGTAGCCGTTCGGGATCAGCGCGACCGTGTTCTCCACGATGTACACCCAGCCGAGCAGCACCGCCACCGATGCCGCCGGATTGCCGATCGCAGCGGCCACCCCAAGTGAAATCCCCACTGCTGAAATAGAATACATCGGGATCGTCAGCACGAACCGCAAACCTTCCGCGGAAACGAGGTCGACGTCGCCGTACACATTCGGGTAGAAGACGGGCAGTGCGATCATCGTCAGAATCGCCAGGGCGACAGCGCAGATCGCGGCCCCGCCGCCGTAGAAGATCCACCGGGCGGCGACGGTCGTCCCGGATCGCGGAAACAGTATCCGCCCGAGGTCGCCGACGTCGCCGCGTTCGGCGGCACTCTGCGTATACGCTGCCGCACAACACCATACGGTGACCGTGAACGTCAGAACCCAGTAGACCGAGTTGGTGGTGCCCACGGCCACCACTTCGACGTCGGTCGATATCGTCGAAAAGTGTTCGGACACAGTCGCCACCACCGCGGTGACCAGCAACGGCAGTATGATCGCGCCCGGCAGGATGACGGTGGACAGGAGGCCGCGCCGTCCGCCGGTGCGAATTCGTTCGGCGGCAACAGCTCTGCCGATCCGGCTCACGGAGGCCGGCACAGCGATCACCGGACTTCTCCGATCGCAACCAGATACGCGTCTTCGAGTGAGTGGTGGCCGTCGACGAAATCGGCAATCGGTGCGTCGGCGACGATCCGGCCCCCGTCGAGAACGGCGACCCGGTGGCCGTTGCGTTGCACCTCATCGAACAGATGCGAGGCCACCAGAATGGACCGTCCTTCGGCGGCGAGTTCGGCGAGTAGCCCGCGCACCCAGCGAATCCCCATGATGTCCAGTCCGTTCAATGGCTCGTCGAGTACCAGCGTCGGCGCGTCACCGAGCAAAGCCCCGGCGATTCCGAGCCGCTGCCGCATCCCCAGCGAGTATCCGGAAATACGGTCACCGGCGAACGGAGTCAGCCCGACAATGTCGAGTACCGTCTCCACCCGGTCTTGGTTGATGCCGGAAGCCGTTGCAAGCCAGCGAAGATGGCGAACACCGGTGTGACCGTGATGGAAGCCGTCGGAGTGTAGATGCGTGCCGATCTCGGCGAGCGGTCGTGCCGCGCGTGCCGGCTCGCCGCCGTTCACCGAAATCGAACCCGACGACAACGGCGCGATTCCGGCGATCGCCCGGAGCAGCGTCGACTTCCCGGCTCCGTTGCGCCCCAGCAGGTAGGTGATCTGGCCGGCGGCAGCTGTCAGGGTGACCTCGCGCAGAATCTCGCGGCGACCCAGGCGCACACCGATGCGGTCGATGAGGATTCCCGGCGGGGCCGCTGCGGTCACCGGTTGCAGTAGACGTTGAGGCCCACGGTCTTGACGCCGGTGCACAGCGACTTTGCCGAGAGCTTCCAGTTGCCGTCCAGCTTCTTGAATTCGATCGTCAGACGGATCGTCGGGCGGCCGGTCGAGCCGCTGTTGAGGGTGGCTTTCGCGCTGTTGCCTTGCTGCCGAAGCGGTCCCGTCACGTTGTGCCAGCCGCGCGGCGGGCGGAACAGGCCCAGCCGGTACACGGTTTTCGGCACCACGACCGCGTTCATGCCGCCCTCGACGTTCGCGGCCTTGGCCCGGTCGGAGGCGTTGGTGGCCACCAGGAAGGTGACGATGTTGCCGAGCTCTTTGAGTGACGGTTTGGCCGAGGTGACCCGGTAGTCGGCGGGCAGCGTCCCGGTCGGTGTGCGTACCGTCGGGGCTGCGATAGCGGCGCCGGCGGTACCCATCAGCGCGGATGCGGCGACCGCAGCTGTCGCGGTGGTCATGGCGATCGATGGACGGATGTGCATCGGTACTCCTGAATTTCGTGAATGGATTGGGTTGCGTCAGTTGAGTGCGGCGGACCGGGCCAGGCGCAGTGTGATCTCGCAGTCACCGTCGGGTGCCGGGATCACGTGTACCCCGTACTGTCCGGCGAGTGCGGGTGAACTCGACTCGATGGCGTATTCGACGGCGCCGCGGGCTATTCCGCGAGCGATCTCCGGATGCGAGGTGCCAACCTGCCGCAGCGGGCACGAGCACATGGTGATCTCGTGGGTTCCGAACGCGCTCAGCACATTCGACACTTTGAAGCCGAGTGCGCGCAGCGCGTCGGCTGTGACGGTTGCAGGGTCGGGGAACATCGCCGGGTCGGCAGGCGCAGTACCGGCGAGAACCTTTGCCGCCCACTGTCTCCCGGCCAGCACCCCGGTCTGCTCTCGTTCCTCCGGAGAACCACCGAGGTGGCCGAGCAGAATACTCAGCAGATTGTCGACGGCCAGTTCGTTGACGGCGACGTACCCGGTACGCGGCCGGCCCGCCGACTCCGACCGCAGCACCACCGACGCCGCCTTGCCGTCGTCGACGAGATTACGCAGGTGAAAGCGGGCGGTGGTGACGTGCACACCGAGTTGCTGCGCCACCTGCGCCGCCGTGACCGGTTCCTCGGCCATCCGTAGTATCCCGAGCACGGTGGTTCGCGGATCGCCGGACATGCTGGGGCCCACTATGATCCGCTTGATTCGAGCACCATCAGGGTGGCGACGGCGTCGGTGGTCGCGTGCAGTGAATGGGTGACCTTGGCCTCGACGTGTACGGCGGAGCCGGGTTCGAGATCGATGTGCCTGTCTCCGATGGTGAAGTCGATTCGACCGGATTGCCCGAGGACCAGAATCGGTTTGCCCGCACGATGATCGGGCATCTTCTGTCCGGCACGGAAAACGAGCCGGATGACGACGACGTCATCGCCGCGGTACATCACCGAGATGTTCGGCCGCGCCGAATCCGCCGGCGACTGTTCGGGATCGTTCAAGCCGGTGATCTCGGTGAACGGTGCGGCGTCGGCCGTCACGCCGCATCCTTGACGGCGACGAGTTCGATGGCTGCGAGGTTGTCGCGGTACTTGCTGAACGTGGCCCGCATCCCGAGAATACGCTTGCGGGCCTTGGGGTTACGGACCACATTCGCGACGAAGCGCAGCGTGCGCGGCACCCCCTCGTCGGCGATGACCCGCCGCGGTTCGAGCAGAGCCATCGGTGCGAAGGCTACCTTCTCGATGGTGAAGCCGTTGTCGGTGAACAGTTTTCGCCACTCCTGCTCGGTGAGTGGGCGGGCGTTGACCTTGATGGAGCGGGCCAGCGATTTGCGGATCTCGGTCTTCTCATCGTCGCCGAGGGTGTCGGGGTTGAGAGCGAGTTCGTGGATCGCGTACCGGCCACCCGCACGTAGCACCCGGTGGGCCTCGGCGACGATGGCGGCCTTGGCGCGGTCGGACTGCATGGTCAGCATCGCCTCGCCGATCACGGCGTCGGCCGACGCGTCGTCGAGTCCGGTGGCGGCGGCGTCGCCTTCGACAACCCGGCCCCGGCTGCCGACGGCCTGTGCCGTGAGCGAGACGGCGGCCGGATCGGCTTCGACGCCGATATATCCGGCCGGGCTGCGACCCAGGATCGACACCGCCGTCTTGCCTAGGCCCGGGGCCAGCTCCACAACCTGGGCGCCGGCGAGACGGGCGTCGTCGAGCAGTTGTTCGGTGAGGGCGCGGCCACCCGGTCGCAGAACTCGTTTGCCGAGGCGGGCGAGGAGCCAGTGGCCGGGCATGTCCTCGGGTTTGCGGCCCGCGAGGGGCAGATCGCCCGCGGGGGTGTGACTGGTGGGGGTGTCGCTCATGATGCGCTCCCTGATGGTTGCGGCGAACCTCTCAATTTAGAGGATTAAAGCTACTCTAAATCATCTAAGGGTTTCCTGTCACTACCCACGGCGAGTATCCCGCTGGATGCGCAGCGTGCCGATGGTGGTGGCCAGCGAGTCGTACTGCCCGACCAGCAGCGTGAACGAGATGAGCCGGGGTTCGTCGAGGTGCCGGGCCAGCGCCGCCCAGGTGGCATCGTCGATGTCGTGGGTGGTGACCAGCTGGTCGACGGCCAGCAGCATCGACCGCTCTCGATCGCCCCATCCGGCGACGGGACCTTCGATGATGTCGGCGAGCTCGGCGTCGGCGATACCGGCCCGCTTGCCGAGCCTGCGGTGATGATCGAGCTCGTAGTCGCAGCCCCGCAGATGCGCGACCCGGATGATGATCATCTCGGTGTCCTTGCGGGACAGTTTGCCGAACGGCATCATCCGCGAACTGAAATACAGCCACCCCCGGAACAGACCCTTCGACCGGCCCAGCGTCGAGAAGATCCGGGCATCATCGACGCCGATCACCCTCGCCGCCGCCTGCGAAAAGGCCCAGTTGAACGGCCCGAGTTGCCAGAAACCGCCGGGTTCGATACGAGGTGTGCTCATGGGGGCCACGGTAGCCGACGGATGGGCGATCGAGACCGTGGCCGTTACGATGGGAAAACACATGTGCCGACCGGAGGGATCACTGATGAGTTCACCACGAAGCGGACGGGCCGCACGGTTCGGTGCAGGTGCCGCTGCCGCGGCTCTGGTGGCCGGTGGCCTGCTGTGGGTACCGGCCGAAGCACACGCCGCCGACGGACCGTACGGAGCCATCGCCTACTCGAAGCAGACCAAGCGATACGGAGTGTCCACCGGCAAGTCGTCGGCCAAGAAGGCATCGAGATCAGCTAAGAACAAGTGCGCGACCCTCGGCGCGACCGACTGCAAGGTGGTCGCCCGCATGAACGATGACTGTGCCGCCGTGGCAGTCAACCCCTACACCGGCCACTCGACATCGGCGAATGCGAGCAACATCCTCGCCGCCCAGCGCGCGGCCAAGGAAGGCACCTCCAACGGTCAGATCGTTGCCTCCGGTTGCGCCAAGTCCAACGATCCGTTCTGAGGGGTACAGGTTCACCGCACCCGCGGTCGGCGAGGTGACGAGGGCCACTAGTCTTGGTGCATGACTGATTTTGAACCGAAAGTATTCACCTCCGTCGATGAGCTGCGCGCCGCCATAGGCACCGACCTCGGGTCGGGTGAATGGCTGGAGATCACGCAGGAGCGGGTCAATGCCTTCGCCGAGGCCACCGGCGACCACCAGTGGATTCACGTCGACGTGGAGAAGGCGAAGTCGGGGCCGTTCGGCGCCACCATCGCCCATGGTTACCTCACCCTCTCGCTGCTCCCGGTGATCGCCGGTGGCATCTTCACCGTCGAGGGCCCCAAGATGGTCATCAACTACGGCGCCAACAAGGTGCGCTTCCCGCATCCGGTGCCGGTGGGCTCGCGTATCCGCTCCAACGCCGTCATCACCTCCGTCGAGGAGACCAAGGCCGGGGTGAACGTGGTGGTCACCAACACTGTCGAGATCGAGGGCGTCGAGAAGCCCGCCCTGGTTTCGGAGAACATCCGCCTGCTCGTCTACTGAGATACCGCAACCCGCACGCCGGCTGAGGTGCGAGCCCCGCGAGCCTCGAAACCGAGGTGAGACTACATTGTCCGCTCACGAGGTTTCGAGGCTCGTCGCTTACGCTCCTCGCACCTCAACCAGCTGAAGGGGTCAGCAACTGCTTCGCCGGACCTCGCCCGATTCGGTCGATATCCTTCGGGTGGATGAATGTGGCGTCTGAGTGTCGGTCGAACAATGGAACATGCCGATGGGGATGCTCAGAACCCCCGTGCGTTGTGCGTATTGTCGACGGGTCCCAATACTTCGCTCGGAAGGCTAACGAAATGAATCTTCTGCCACGCAAGTCCACCGCGGTGCGAGCAGGCCTCGCCACGATGGCCGTCGGAATGGCTGCGACGGGGCTGATCGCCACCGGTCCGGGCGAGGCGCAGGCACGTGACGGCCACTGGTACGGCGCCATCGCGATCTCGCTGGAAACCGGCAACGCGTCGGTGGTGGTCGACTACCCGACGGTCGCTTCGGCGAGGCGGGCCGCGATCCGTAAATGTGGTGCGTACGACTGTGATTGGGCGGTCACCATGGACAACAGTTGCGGTGCGGCCGCGCAGAACCCATACACCCGGCGCTGGGGTTACTCATACGCGCCGACGCGCGCTCGCGCCGAACGTCTGGCCAAGAGCAAGGCCGGTGGCGGACGCACGATCGTTTGGGGTTGCACCACCCGTCCGCGCTACTGACCTGCGCTGAAAGCCGGCCCCACCGCCGTCAGCAGTTGTTGGGGGCGGGTTTGCCCTGTAGGCGGTCGTCGAGCCAGGTGAGGGCGTCGGGAAATCCGGTGACCGTCGCCAGGAAGTGTTCGCCGGGGACCTCGCGGTAGGTGACGTTGGCGCCGAGCCGGCACTGCTGCGCGAACAGATTGCGGGTGCCGGCGGGCGGAATCCAGAACTCCTGGGCGCCCTGGTAGATATACAGCGGTACCACCGACTTCTTGTCGGCCATCTGGGTGATCTTGTAAATATGCTGGGCCACAGGTGAATTGAACGGATCATTGTCGTTCGATAGCAGCTGTGACGGCATGAACGTCAGCCCGCCCAGGATTCCCCAGGTGGCGCAGCCGTCCTTGAGTGGTGAGGTCACCAGCCACTTCGTCGCATTGTTGGCGAGGGTGAGCAGTTCGGGACGTTCGCGGGCCACCCCGAACATGGCCTCGTGGAACAGACCGGTCGCCAGGTTGGCGTTCATGCTGGCCGAGAGGATCCGGTAGTCGGCGGGAACGCCGCCCATCGCCGCCCCCACGAGTCGGGGCGCGATGTCGGGGGCGTACTCGCCGGCGAGTTTGGTGGCGCCGTTGGTGGCGATAGCCCCGCCCGAGTAACCGGTCATCCCGACTCGGGAATCGCTGAAAGCCTTTGCATCGTAGTTGGATACGGCTCGGATCGAGTCGAGGACGATGTGTCCGGCGGTGGTCGGTTCGGCGTAGGCCATCCGCGGTCCCTGATGGTCGGGGACGATCACCGCATACCCGCGGTGCAGGGACAGTTGGGTGGTCGGCGGGAAGAAGTCGGTGGTGTTGGTGTCGCCGCTGAAGCCGTGGGCCAGCGTGTAACCCGAGGTGCATTTGGTGCCCATCGAATCGATCGGCAGATTATTCACCACGATGGGGCGCGCGCCGCCGCGGGTCCACCGGGAACGGGGGACGACCAGCGTGGCGGTTCCGAACGACGGCTGCCCCAGTGCATCGGTGCTGACGAACTTGATCTGCTGCGCGTAGCGGATGGGTACGGTGACCAGCGGCGCGGCTACCCGCGTGACGTCGCGGGTACGCAGAATGGTGCCCGGCTTCTGGCCGGCCAGATTCTTGGGCCACGCGTCGAAGAATGCGTCACCCACCGGCGACGGCAGGATCGCCGCCCGCAACTCCTGGACGCTGTGCGGATAGCCGGGCGCCTTCGCCCGGTCGGGGATGGTCTTGAGGCGTGGATACGGTGCGGGCGGGACCACCGAGTCGATGGTCTTGGTGACCTGCTCGGGCACCGGGCGCATGTTGGGCGGCACCGCCGAAGCGGTGACTGACGTCGACATCCATAGTGTCGCCGCCACGATGAGCACGCCTGCGCCACGTGTGAACCCTGAAACGCGCCGCATCCGGCCTCCCGTCCTGTGGTGCCACGTGAAAGTCGCCACGTGAAAGTCGAGGTGGCGCGAAGTCGCACTTTATTGGTGTGGATTGGTGCCGGTGTGGGAACGGACCGCTAGTTACAAAGCTGTGATGATGGCCGGGTGGGGTCAGTTCATGTAGGGGGAGACGCTGCTGCGGTGTTCGTTGATGCGCAGCGTCGAGCCGAGGGGCGGGAAGGCGCGCTGGGTGCAGTTGGCGCGTTCGCAGACGCGGCAGCCGGCGCCGATCGGGGTGATGCTGGCCTGCGGGCCGATCTCGAGGCCGTCGGAGTAGATGACGCGGCCGGCGTGGCGCAATTCACAGCCCAGGCCGATCGCGAACGTCTTGCCGGGCTGGCCGTAGCGGGTAGCGCGGCGCTCGACGGTGCGTGAGACCCAGAAGTAGTCGCGGCCGTCGGGCATCTCGGCGATCTGGGTGAGGATCTTGCCGGGGGAGGCGAAGGTCTCGTACACCGCCCACAG
>NZ_CALLZT010000067.1:0-12755 GCF_937858515.1 uncultured Gordonia sp.
CGACGGCGTTGAGTGCGACGTTGGGGATGATGCGGTCGCGGAACTTCCACATGTCGGCGCCGTTGTCCATGTGCACCAGCCGCGGGGCGTCGTCCTTGTACTTGGCGGGCAGGTGGTTGTCGAACATGTCGGGCGGCTCGATGATGTGGTCGTCGACGCTCATCAAGATCATGTCGTTCATTTCCATGGCAGAGCTCCTTTCGTCATTTCCCATACTGTAGCGCTTACGATATGGGTTATGGGAGATGTGCCGGTCGACGGGAACGGCTGACTGGTCCGGGTGGGCTGACATTGAGCTTGGCACTTCTTGACGGGTGTGTCAACATTCACTCGATAACCAGCTATTTATATTTCTGACCTTGCTATATAGAACTTGACAGTTGTGTCCAGTAGGCTCGCTGTCGTGACGATCGCCGATGTATCCGGACCTCACCCGGCCCATGAACGCGGGCCGGAGTCGGCCGATGCACGCGGGCCGGAGACTGCCGATGCACGCGTGCCGGAGCCGCGCAGGATCGGGGTGGCCGGCGGCAGTCGCGCCGAACGAACCCGCGAGGCCATCCTCGACGCCGCACGGAAGCTGTTCTACGAGCGCGGCTACGCCGGGGTGGCGGTCAACGCCATCACCGAGGCCTGCGGGATATCCCGGGCCGGCTTCTACACCTATTTCAAGGACAAGCGCGAGATCTTCGACATCCTGTCCGAGCGGGCCTACCGCGACCTGCGTGAGGTGCTCGCGGGCTGGAGCGCGTTGCCCGCGGGCAGCTCGGCCGACGACGTACGCGGGTTCGTCCGCGACTACTTCGTCTACATGGACCGGCACGGTGCGTTCGCCATGGCCGGGGCGCATTCCGGTCCCGACGACGACGGCTTCCGCGCGGGATACCGGCGCATGCAGACCCGGGTGTCGTGGATTCTCGGGCAGGGGCTGCCCGGTGCGGGCGCGCACTCGCCCGAGGTCGTCGGCAGTGCGGTGTTCGGGCTGCTCGATCGGTCCTGGCACACCGTGCGGGCCCAGTCGGTGACGGTGAGTGAGGACGAGATGGTCGACCTGCTGACCGACATGATCGTCGGCATGCGCGGCTGACGCCGGTTCTTCGCTGACCCGATCTCTTTCGCTGACCCCGAATCTCTTTCGCTGACCCGAATCTCTTTCGCTGACCACAGTCAACGAAGTAGCGTGTGCGGATAGTTGGCCTTCCCCGGTGCCGACGGGCCAGGAGGTCACCGATGAAGAAGCTGCGCGCCATGGATCTGCGATCGGCATGGGTGATCGCCGTGGCGTCGGTGGCAGTGTCGATGGTGATCGCGGCGATGGCCGGGCTGACGACGGCGCTGCCGGAGATAGCGCTGGTCACCGGCGCGAATACCGGTCAGATGACCTGGATCATGGATGGTTACACACTCGCTCTGGCGGCGTTGCTCCTGCCGGCGGGTGCGCTCGGCGACAGACTCGGGCGGCGGGAAGTACTGATCGTCGGGCTCATCATCTTCGGTGTGGCCTCGCTGGCGGCGATCTGGTGCACCGATCCGGTCTCGATGATCATCTCGCGGGCGGCCTGCGGGGTAGGTGCGGCGCTGATCATGCCGACCACATTGTCGCTGATCACCACGGGCGTCCCCGCCGACAAGCGGGAACTGGGTATCAGCATCTGGGCGGCGGTCGTGGGTGCCGGCGCGATCTTCGGCATTCTCATCACCGGCGTGCTGCTCGAGTTCTTCTCCTGGAAGTCGATCTTCATCATGTTCGCTGTGATGGCGGTGACGATCCTGGTGCTGTCGCTGACCATCGCCACCTCCAAGGACCCCGATCCGGGTCCGTTCGACTTCATCGGCGCATTGACGTCGGTGGCCGCGGTG
Source organism: uncultured Gordonia sp. (assembly GCF_937858515.1). Taxonomy (NCBI): domain Bacteria; kingdom Bacillati; phylum Actinomycetota; class Actinomycetes; order Mycobacteriales; family Gordoniaceae; genus Gordonia; species uncultured Gordonia sp. The sequence continues at coordinate 1,861 of NZ_CALLZT010000067.1, forward strand.
ACGATGCTGATCTTCGGGCTCATCGAGGCACCGCACAAGGGCTGGACGTCGCCGCTGGTGCTGGTGTGCCTCATCGGGGGCATGGGGCTGGTCGTCGGCTTCTACCGGGCGGAGGCACGTAACCTGTCGCCGCTGCTGGATGTGAATCTGTTCCGCAACCGAGCCTTTGCGGCCGGATCGTTATCGGTGCTGGTGCAGTTCTTCCTGTCGTTCGGCCTGTTCGTGGTGTTTCTGCAGCAGGTTCAATTGATCTTCGGCTACTCGCCGCTCAAGTCGGCCGTCGCGCTCATGCCGATCGTTGTTGGGGTGGTATGCGTCGCACCGCTGTCCACCATCCTGGTGGTGCGGTGGAACGCGCTGCGGCTGTTCCTGACGGCCGGCATCACCGCGGGCGGCATCGGGGTCCTGACGATGGGGCTGTTCGACTACGACGAGTACTGGATGCTGCTCATCCCGATGATGGCTTTCGCTGTGGGGCTCGGCCTTTCCGGCGCGCCGTCGACGGCGGCGATCATGACCAACACGCCGCCGGGCAACCAGGGGGTCGGCTCGGCGGTCAACGACACCGCCCGCGAACTCGGCGCGGCGCTCGGTATCGCGGTCTCCGGCAGCATCATGGCCGCCGGTTTCGATGCCCGGATCGGCGAAACCGCCGACCGGGCCCGCGATCAGATCGATGCCCTGGGCAGACAGGCGGCCGCAGCCGGGAACCCGGCGGCGACGCAGGAGGCCTCACGGCAGGCCGACACCGTCGCAGAGCATGTCCGGCAGTCCCTCGCCGAGGCGCTGGCGGTGGCCGACGGGTTGCGTGACCAGGCGCCCGGAGTGGCGGCCACGATCACCGACGGGGCGCGGGCGGCGTGGTCGGTGCCGATGGGGCACGCTTACCTGGTGGTGGGCGTCGTGACGCTGGTAGGAGCGGCTGTGCTGTGCTGGATCACTCCCAACCGGATCGACGCCACCGCGGGCGGTGCTGCGATGGCCGACGGGTCGGCGACTTCCGCAGATCAGGACGGTGACAATGCCGAAGACCGGCACGAGTCGGATCGCCCGGCCAATGTCGGTGTGACCGGGAACACAAATTCACCGGGATTTTCCGGCGTGTAATGCGACACAGTCGCCCTGGAAGGTTACATTTGTCTCATAGCACACCAGCCAGGCTCGTCCTGGTCCGGCTGATCGGGCCGAATCCCACCAGCGTGTGCGGCACAGGCAATCGCACGAGTAGGCATCGGTGTTCAGGAGTGTGGAGACGATGGCATCACCGGATTTCACGTCAGCGTCGGGAGAACAATTCACCGCGGTCCGTGCGCGAATGTGGCGCCTGCTGGTGATGCTGAGCGCGCTCGTCGGCGTCGTGGTGTGTCTGCTGCTCATTCTGACCTCGGCAACTTGAGGGCCGAGAAATAACGAAATGCCGGTGAACCAGTCACCGGCATTTCGCTCTTTGCGGCCTCAGGCGTTCTTCTCGATAGCCGCACCGACGCGGGGGAGTGCGTCGGCGACATTCTCCTTGGCCTTGCCGCGCAGGGCGTTGTAGGCCTTGGCGAGCGGCGCCTTCGCGCTTGCGGCGTGCTCGTCGGTGATTGCCAGCAGGGCCTCGGCGGCCGCATCCGAATTGGCGGCCAGGTGGTCACCGAAGGGGGTGCCGGCGGGACGCGAATCCCAGAACGGTGACAGCGCGGTCACGAACTCGGGCAGCAGCTTGTCGGTGGCGTGCGGAACCAGGCCCGGCTTGAACTTGTTGGCGGCGTTGTAGCCGGCCTTGATCGCGGTGCCGCTCAGGCCCTTCTTCTCGGCCACATCGGAGTCGATGACGGCCGCGAGGTCGGTGACGACCGCTTCGCGACGACCCGGTTCGAGCAGATGCTGCAACGAATCACTCATATGTCTCTCCCTAAGCACGATGGACCGAAGCTGCTCCCGGCCACTGTCGGGCACCCCCGGTCCCACCCCGTACGGAGCGGAATCGAGCGGTGCTCTGGTTACCGTCGTAGAGAGTACTTGTTTGTCGCGGTAAGCGTTTCGTGCGGCCTGTCCGCGCCGATGCCGATTCGGGACAGCTGATTTTCTACACTTCCGCGCACACGATGTTCTTCAGCACCACCGCGTCGGCGCGCTCGGCGACAGATGCGGTGGCCAGCAGATCTCCCTCGTCCCACACGTCGACGACCAGCGTCTCACCCGGGAACACCACGCCCGCGAAGGTTGCCGAAAAGTTCGTGACCTTGGTGACATCGGAGCCGCGGACTTCGTCGACGAGGGCCCTCAGGACCGCCCCGTATGTGCACCGGCCGTGCAGGATGGGGCGCGGGAAACCGGCTTTCCGAGCGAACGCCGGATCGCTGTGCAGCGGATTGCGGTCGCCGCATAGCCGGTAGTACAGCGCTTGCTGCGGCAGTGTCGGGATCTCGATCCGGTGATCGGGTGCCCGGTCGGGCAGTGTCCGCTTGTCGGAGGCACCGCGCTCGCCACCGAACCCGCCCTCGCCGGAGGCGAAGATCGATGACCGGGTGGTCCACAGCAACTCGCCCTCGTCGTCGACGGTGGTGTACTCCTGCACGATGACCGCCGCCGAACCCTTGTCCCAGACCTCGGCGATCCGGCCGCTCGTGGTCGCCTTGCCGGCGGCCGGGATCGGCCGGTGGATGCTCACCTGCTGACCGGCGTGCACCACCTTGGCCAGGTCGATGTCGATTCCGGGGAACACGACCTTGGGGGCCTCAGTGGCGTGGAATGTCGGTGCGACGGTCGCGAACGAGGGCAGCACCTTGGGGTCCGAGTCGTGGATGTAGCCGAGGCCGGCTTCGTCCATCGGGTCGGCCGCGGCGCCTACGGCCAGGTTGTACAGCGCCACGTCGGAGGCCGACCAACTGTAGGACTGCTCGCCGATGTCGGCGCCGATGGCGATATCGGGATTGATGGGCATCGCTCATGCTCCCTTCGAGACGGCCGTGGCTTTGTCGGCGCCGGCCTTGTCGGGGCCGGCTTTGCCGGGGCCGGCCTTTTCGGCGGCGTCGAGAGCCGCGAGATAGCCGAACACCATCGCCGGGCCGATCGTCGCGCCGGGACCTGCATAGGTGTGACCCATCACGGGTGCACTGGTGTTGCCCGCCGCGTACAGTCCGTCGATGACCGAGCCGTCGGCGCGCAGTGCCCGGCCCGATGCGTCGGTGTCGATGCCGCCCTTGGTGCCCAGGTCGCCCGGCACCATCTTGACCGCGTAGAACGGGGCCTTGTCGACGGGACCGAGGCTCGGGTTGGGTTTGTTGGTGAGGTCGCCGTAGTAGTGGTCGTAGCCGCTCTTGCCGCGGCCGAAGTCCTCGTCGACCCCCTTGCGGGCGAAGCCGTTGAACCGTTCGGTGGTGGCGGTGAGCGCCTCGACGGGCACGCCGATCTTGCCGGCCAGCTCGGTGAGCGTGCCGGCCTTGACCACCACACCCGATTCGAGCCACTTGCGCGGCAGCGGCTGGCGGGCGTTGACGCCGGCGAACAGGTAGCGGTTGCGGCAGCGCTGATCCATGATCAGCCACGCCGGGACGTTGGTTCCGGGACCCTCGCCCTGGCCGAACTCGCCGCCGTACATCCGGTGCACCGCTTCGACATACGGCAGCGACTCGTTCATGAACCGCTCACCGCGCTCGTTGATCATGAACGTGCCGGGCACCGCGCGCTCGGACAGCGCGAACCACGGGCCGCGCGGCAGCGGGATCGTCGGGCCCCACCAGGCGTCGTCCATCATCGACACCGCGGCGCCGATCTTGAGGCCGGCCGTGATGCCGTCGCCGGTGTTCGTCGGCGCGCCGGTGGTCCACTCCGAGCCGATCGGATCGCGCTGGTACTTCTTGCGCATCTCCGGGTTGTTCTCGAAACCGCCGGAACCGAGGATGACGCCGTGCCGGGCGCGCAGTTCGATCCGCTGACCTTCGGATTCGGCGACGACGCCGACGACGCGGCCGTTCTCGGTGATCAGGTCGGTCAATCCGGTGTTGAGCCGCAGCGGCACACCGGCCTGACGCACGCCGACGAGAAGCTCGGCGGCCAGCGCCGACCCCATCGCGATCAGCTTCTTCTTGCGGGTCTTGGCGACGAAGAACCGGCCGCCCACCTTGGCGGTGCGGGCGATGCCGCGCCAGTGCCGCAAACCGACGTTCAGCCAGCGGTAATCACTTTGCAGCACAATCATATTCAGCGGCACCTTGGAGTACGGCGGGTGCAGCGTCTTGAGATCGTCGCCGAGGCGCCGGGCGTCGAACGGCTTGGGTTCGATGGACCGTCCGCCCAGGCGTCCGCCGGGGGCCTCCGGGTAGTAGTCGGAGTAGTCCCTGACCCACTCGAACTCCAGCGGGGCGTGCGCCATCAGGAAGTCGAGGGCCTCGGGGCCGCGGTCGATGTAGGCGTCGATCTTCTCGGCGGGGGCGTGTTCGCCGATGATCGCGTGCACGTATTCGCGAGCCCTGGCCACGGTGTCGTCGACGCCGTCGCGTTTGAGGACCGAGTTGCCGGGGATCCACACGCCGCCGCCGGAGCGGGAGGTGGAACCGCCCCAGTACGGCGACTTCTCGATGAGGATCGTCTTGAGGCCCTTGTTCGCGGCGGTGATGGCCGCGCTCATCCCGGCGGCGCCCGCGCCGACCACGATGACGTCGTACGTCTCGGACCCGGCTGAGCCGGGAGTCGTGGTTGTGCTGGTGGTGCTTGACGGTGTCGCGTCGGCCATGGGGGTCCCTTCATTCGCCACGGATGCAACGAGTTCTCCCCAAATTAGAACACGTTCCAGAAACTTGCCGCCACCCTGGGTTGGACAGGTGTCCATTCCGCCCAGTGGGTTCGGCCTGTTGCTGGGGTAGCCCGATATGTCAGCGTCTACGACGATGTGTGTGCGAGGGCTCCTCAAAAACTGGAACGTGTTCTAGAATGGGCGGAGCCCGACAACGGATTGCCCCGGTACCAGCAGGAAGCGAGACACCACATGGCGGTGGACCAGGCCACACGGCAACAGATCGCCGATGATCTGTGGACGGCCGAGCGGACCGCGACCGCGATCGACCGGCCCAGCGATTCCCATGCGGGTCTCGACGTGGTGGACGCCTACGAGATCCAGCTCATCAACATTCGTAAACGGCTCGACGCCGGTGCCAAGGTGGCCGGCCACAAGGTGGGCCTCGCGTCGGAGGCCATGCAGACCATGATGGGCGTCGACGAACCCGACTACGGGCATCTGCTTGACACCATGCAGTACCACGAAGCCGAGCCCATCGACTTTCATGCGTTGTGCATCCCGCGGGTGGAGGTCGAGGTCGGCTTCATCCTCGGCGCCGACCTGCCCGGCGAGGGCTGCACCCGCGACGACGTGATCGCCGCCATCGAATGGGTGGTGCCGTCGATCGAACTGATCGACTCACGCATCAGGGACTGGAAGATCACCCTCGTCGACACCATCGCCGACAACGCGTCCTCGTGTGGCTGGATCCTCGGCGAGCAGCGAGTGGCGATGACCGACATCGACGTCGGCGACATCGACGCCACCCTCACCCGCAACGGCGAGGTCGTGGCCAAGGGCAATTCGTCCGCGGTACTGGGTAATCCGCTCAACTCGGTGTCGTGGCTGGCCAACAAGGTGTCGAGTTTCGGGGTGCGGCTGCGCAAGGGCGATGTGATCCTGCCCGGTACCGCCACCCGCGCCTTCGACATCGCCTCCGGTGACAACTTCGTCGCCGAGTTCGCCGGACTCGGCAGCGTCACTCTGGATTTCACATGACCGCATTGCATGCTGAGGACTTCCCGGAAAGCCGACCATCCCGGCGAGGGGGTGGCTTCGTCTGCGGAGTCAGCTGCATTACAAGGATTTTGGACAAGACATCTCGACGGTGGTGAGGACTACATGGCAAAGACACTGACAGCCGCGATCATCGGATCGGGGAACATCGGGACGGACCTGATGTACAAACTCGAGCGGTCGGAGGTGATCGATCCGCGTTGGATGGTGGGTATCGATGCCGACTCCGAGGGTATGAAGCGGGCGGCGGATCGCGGCTTGATCACGATGTCCGGTGGTGCCGATGAACTGCTCGCCTCCGGTGAGCTTCCCGACCTGATCTTCGAGGCGACGTCGGCGTACGTGCATCGCGAGTACGCGCCGAAGTACGAGGCGGCCGGGATCGTCGCGATCGATCTGACGCCCGCGGCCGTGGGGCCGGCGGTGGTGCCGCCGGCCAATCTGCGTGAGCATCTCGACGCCCCCAACACCAACATGATCACCTGCGGCGGGCAGGCCACCATCCCGATGGTGCACGCTGTGTCGAGCGTGGTTCCGGTGGAATACGCCGAGATCGTGGCGTCCGTGGCGTCGGTGTCGGCGGGGCCGGGCACCCGCGCCAACATCGACGAGTTCACCCGCACCACGTCGAAGGGGATCGAGACGATCGGCGGCGCCACCCGTGGCAAGGCGATCATCATCCTGAATCCGGCCGATCCGCCGATGATCATGCGCGACACCATCTTCTGCGCGATCCCCGCCGATGCCGACACCGATGCGATCGCCGAGTCGATCCACAAGCGGGAGAAGGAGATCCAGGCGTACGTGCCGGGTTACCGGCTGCTGCAGGATCCGCAGTTCGATCCGCCGTCGGTGATCAACGGTGGCTACGCCCGCGTGAGCATCTTCGTCGAGGTCGAAGGTGCCGGCGACTACCTGCCGCCGTACGCGGGCAACCTGGACATCATGACCGCCGCCGCCACCAAGGTGGGCGACGAAATTGCCAAGGCAAAACTAGGAGTTCCGGCATGAGCACCGCACCTGATCTGATGGCCAATGCGCGCAAGTACTCCGACACCCTCGACATCCGCATCACCGACTCGTCGTTGCGTGACGGCAGTCACCACAAGCGGCACCAGTTCACCGAAAAAGAGGTCCGCGATATCGTTGCGGCCCTGGATGATTCAGGTGTGCCGGTCATCGAGGTGACCCACGGCGACGGTCTCGGCGGCTCCTCGTTCAACTATGGCTTCTCCAAAACCCCTGAGCAGCAACTGATCAAGGCGGCGGCCGAAACCGCCAAGCGCGCCAAGATCGCGTTCCTGATGCTGCCGGGTCTCGGTACCAAGGACGACATCCGTGCCGCTCAGGACAACGGCGGACAGATCTGCCGCATCGCCACCCACTGCACCGAGGCCGACGTCTCGATCCAGCACTTCGGGCTGGCCCGCGAGCTGGGCCTGGAGACCGTCGGGTTCCTGATGATGAGCCATTCGCAGCCGCCGGAGGTCATCGCCAAGCAGGGCCGCATCATGGCCGACGCCGGCTGCCAGTGCGTGTACGTCGTCGACTCGGCCGGTGCGCTGGTGCTCGAGGACGTCACTTACCGCGTGCAGGCGCTGCGCGCCGAACTCGGCGACGACGCCCAGATCGGCTTCCACGGCCACGAGAACCTCGACATCGCCGTCGCCAACTCCGTCAACGCGGTGCGCGCGGGTGCCCAGCAGATCGACGGGTCCATCCGCCGGTTCGGTGCGGGTGCGGGCAACACGCCCACCGAGGCGTTCGTCGGGGTGTGCGACAAGCTCGGCATCACCACCGGTATCGACTTCATGAAGATCGCCGACGCCGCGCAGGACGTGGTGCGTCCGGCGATGCCGTCCGAATGCCTGGTGGATCGTTCGGCCATGATGATGGGCTACGCGGGCTGCTACTCCAGCTTCCTCAAGCACGCCGAGAATCACGCCGAACGCTACGGCGTCCCGGCCGCGGAGATCCTGCTGGAGGCCGGTGCCCGCAAGCTCGTCGGCGGCCAGGAGGACCAGCTCATCGACATCGCGCTGGAACTGCGCAAGAAGCAGGACGCCAACGCCGGCGTCTGACGTTCGTGGGCCGAACCTGTGCCGGAGGGATCACCCCTCCGGCACAGGTGTATCCGGCCGCCGGCGGTCGAGGATTCGCAGCGTCATCAGGGTGAGCAGGACGACCAGCGCCACCACGCATACGGCGAGCGCGGCGTAGGCGCCCCACCCGGCCGACATCGCGGGCATGTCGGATTCGAGTTCGGTGGTGACGAGGCTGTCGAACATGCGCGGGGCGGGGTCGGCGATGACTTGGACGGTCCGCACGGAGGCGATGGCGAAGATGATGCCGAGCACGATCAAGCCGGTCCAGAAGACGATGTCGTGCAACCACATTGCGGCCGCTATGAGGACGATCAGCGCGCCGCAGAACAGCAGCGGCACCGCCGGACGCTGGGTGTGCTCCTCCAGGAATACGACGTCGGCCGGCGACGCGCCCGGAACGCTTACCTTGCCGAGACCGGTCACGGCCGGCCGTACGCCTTCATCTCCCACGCCCCACTCGGCCAGGGTGAGTGAGGCCAGCGCGACCCCGCAGATGAGCAGGAACAGCGGGGCCCAGCGGTCCAGCAGGCGGCGAACGTCGAACAAGTCCATGCCACCAGTATCGGGGGCATCGCAGGAACGCGACAGTCGGCCTGGCCGATGCGCCGGATCTCCCCGATGTGCTGACAGGACGCCGATTAGCACATACTGTCGAACCATCGGAAGTCTGATGACGAGGAGATGGCCATGTCCGAGTACTCGGCGCCGGTCGGTGCGCCGATCTGGTTCGATCTGATCAGTGAGGATACGGCCCGCGCGGCCGCGTTCTACAGTGAACTGTTCGGTTGGGAGGTGGATGCACCGCCCAACGTGGAGTTCGGCGGCTATCAGAACTTCGTGAAGAACGGCAGACGTGTTGCCGGGCTCAGTCCGGTGATGGAGGGCGGTGGTCCGCCCAACGTGTGGTCGGTCTATCTGTACACCACGGACGCCACCGCCACCGCCGAGGACGTCGCGAAGTCCGGCGGCAGCATCATCGTGCCGCCGATGGCAATCGGTGACGACGGGACGATGGTGTTCGCCATCGACAGTGCGGGTGCTGCGATCGGATTCTGGCAGCCCGGCACTCACCCGGGATTCACCGAATGGGGGACGCAGGGCACCCCGTACTGGTTCGAATGCCACAGCAAGTCGTACGCGGCGTCGCTGGACTTCTATCGCGCCGTCGCCGGCGCGCAGATCCAGGAGGTGGGCACCGGCGGCGATCCCGACGCCGTCGGACCGGACGCCTACTCGCAGTTGATGACCCCTGATGGCAATGCGTACTCGGGAATCATGGACTCGGTCAAGCTCTTTCCGCCCGAGGTTCCTTCGTTCTGGCAGGTGTACATCACCGTCGACGATGTCCGCGCCACCGTCACCCGTGTGGAGGAACTCGGCGGGAAGATCCTGATGGGCGGCGAGGACACGCCGTACGGCACTCTCGCGACGGTCACCGATCCGTTCGGCGCGGTCTTCGCACTCGGCTCACCGCCCGCGGGAATGTAGTACCCCGCCGCTGGTCACTCGCCGGTGAAGACGGGGGTTTGCTTCTCCGCGAACGCTTTCGGGCCGATCCGGGCGTCCTTGGACTTGAATACCGCGATGCCGAGCTTGGCTTCGATCTTGAACGCGTCCTCCTCGTGGAGGCCTTCGGTGTCGCGCATGGTCTTGAGGATGGCCTGCACGGCGAGGGGGCCGTTGGCGGCGATGGTGTCGGCGATCTCCAGTGCGCGATCGAGGGCGGTGCCGTCGGGGACGACGTAGCCGATCAGGCCGTACTCCTTGGCCTCGGCGGCGGTGATGTGCCGTCCGGTGAGCAGCAGGTCGGCGGCGATGGTGTACGGGATCTGCCGGGGCAGTCGCACGGCGCTGCCGCCGAGCGGGAACAGGCCCCAACGTGCTTCGGCCACACCGAATCTGGCGCTCTCGCCGGCGACCCGGATGTCGGTGCCCTGCAGGATCTCGGTACCGCCGGCGATCGCGGCGCCCTCGACGGCGGCGATGAGTGGTTTGGTGAGCCTGCGGCCCTTGAGCAGGGCGGGCAGGCTCGCGGGATTCCAGGTGCCCTGGTCGACGGTGTCGCCGGGGGCGTTGTCGCGCATCGCCTTGAGGTCCATGCCCGCGCAGAACGAACCACCCGCGCCGGTGAGGATCGCGACCCGGATGTCGGGATCGGCGTCGACCTGATCCCACGCCTCGCGCATCGTCGCCATCATCTCCAGCGACAGCGCATTGCGGGCCTGCGGACGATTGAGCGTCACGATGAGCACGTGGCCCCGCTTTTCGACGAGGCAGTGCGGGGCGTCGGTGCTGACGGAAGCGGTCATCGCAGGGCGTCCTCTGGGGTTCGGTGGTACACGCTTGCCCCAAACAGTAACACGTTCTAGTTTTGTAGCCATGGCCTTCACCATCGCTGACCTCATCGAGCACTCGGTCGACCTCAACCCCGAGCGCGTCGCCCTCGAGACCGAGGGGGAGTCCCACACCTACGCCGAGCTCGAGGCCCGGGCCAACGCGCTCGCCCACACCTTGCGTGACCTCGGGATCAAACCGGGTGACGCGGTGGGTCTGTACAGCAGAAACACGGTCGAGGCCGTCGAGGCGATGGTGGCGATCTTCAAGGCGCGGGCCGTCATGGTCAACGTCAACTACCGGTACGTCGAAGGCGAGCTGGAGCACATCTTCACCGACTCCGGGATGAAGGTGCTGATCCACGAACGCCGGTACCGGGACAAGGTGCGGAACGTGTTGCAGAACGCGCCGTTGATCGAGCGCCGCATCGTCATCGAGGACGGCACCGACGAGGCCGGTGAACTCGATCCGGGCGAGAGCCGGTTCGAGGACGCGATCGCCTCCTCGTCCACCGAACGCGACTTCGAGCCGCGCAGCGAGGACGACCTGTACATGCTCTACACCGGCGGCACCACCGGCAAACCCAAGGGCGTGGTGTGGCGGCAGGAGGACATCTGGCGCGTGCTCGGCGGCGGCATCGACTGGCACACCAGCGAACCGGTCACCGACGAATGGCA
>NZ_CALLZT010000068.1:0-39419 GCF_937858515.1 uncultured Gordonia sp.
ACGCGATGCAGATGATGGGCGGCTACGGCTACGCCACGGAGTTCGACGCCGAGGCCATGATGCGTGCCTCCATCATCTCGACTGTCTACGGTGGTACCAACGAGATTCAGCGCGACATCATCGGCAAAACCTACGGCCTGTAGGCTGTGGTCGCCGGATCGCGGCGGCACGGGAGCAGGTACATGGCAGTGGCAGCACATCAAGGGGCACCCCATAAAGAGTCACCACAGAACGCGTCGGGACGGGTGTCCGGCGGCAAGATCCGTAAACGGCCGCAACTGTCGGAGGAGGTTGCCGCACATCTGCGCCATGCGATCATGACCGCCGAGATCCGGCCCGGTGAGTTCGTCAGGATGGACGACATGGCCGTGCGGCTCGGGGTGAGCGTCACCCCGGTCCGCGAGGCCCTGCTCACGTTGCGCGGCGAGGGAATGGTCAACCTCGCCCCGCACCGCGGCTACATCGTCGCCGATCTGAGCCGCACCGACGTCGAGGACCTGTTCTGGTTGCAGAGCGAGATCGCGGTGCGGGTGGCACTGCGCACCGCCGAGGCCATCACGGGTGAGCAGATCGGGGAGCTCGAGTGGTGTAACCGCAAGCTCGCCGTCGCGGTGCGTGCCGGTGACGGACCGGAGGTGGCCGACGCCGAGTTCGAGTTCCACCGCATCCACAACCTGATCGCCGACAGCGGCAAACTCTCCTGGTTCCTGCTCAGCGCCACCCGCTACACCCCCACCCAGCTGTACGCCACAGATCCCGAATGGGGTGAGGTGGCCGTCGACTCGCATGCCAAACTGATCACCGCCTATCGCAACGGTGACCGTGAGCAGGTCATCGAGCAGACGCGCCGCCAATTCACCGACGGCGCGGCCCGCCTGACCAAGCACCTGGAGAGCACGGGCATCTGGGACTAGGGTGCGGCGGTCCGCCCGAACAACTGGACGTAGAACCAGGTCCCGTTGCGGCCCTGTGCCACACCCACGCCGATCCTGTCGAACTCGGGGTTCATCAGGTTCTCGCGGTGGCCGGGCGAGTTCCACCACGCCAGGTGTGCGGTGGCGGCGTCGGGCTGACCGCACGCGACGTTCTCGGCGGCCCAGTTGAGATCGGTCTGATCCAGTATCGGAGTCATGTCCTGGTGGTACAGGTTCAGCTCCGCCGCCAGCGTCGCCGCGTGCCCACGAGCGAACCCCACCAACCCCTGATGCACCCACAGCGTCCCGAGCCCACTCCCCGCCCGCGCCCCGTTCGCCAACGCAACCAACTCATCCTCCACGCCGTCGATCTTTCCCGCTCGATGATTTCCTTGCACACCAATCGGATCCGTTCGGTGGTCAAGGAGACTGCTACGCGGGAACGTCTCCGATGGAGCTCGGGGCGCGGGGGCTGCGGCGGTACGTCGAGACCGCTGGGGAGGTCGGGAGCCAGAGGCGCCACGGGCGGTCGGCTGCTTTGGCGACGCCTACGCGGGGGCCGGTCTCCCATGTTTCGGCGCCCCGCAGCTCCAGGCAGATCGTCGACTCCGGGTCGAACAGGTCGGTCCCGTTGTCGGACAGCTCAATTCCGAGAGCCTTCCCCAGATTTCCGGGCCCCCTGGCGAAGTCGCCGGCCCGCCGGACGCCGGGCCGGCGCGCCTTCACGACGTCGTCACCGTCGATGATCTCGGCCGACCGGAGCAGCACTGCGCAGGCGGTGTTCTCGGGTCCGCAGACGACATTCACGCACCGATGTATCCCGTAACTCAGGTACACGTACAGGAAACCCGGCGGACCGAACATCACCCGGTTACGCGGCGTCGGACCGGGATACGAATGTGCGGCGGGATCGGGCCACGGCCCGTCTTCGGGCGACCCGTACGCCTCCACTTCGACGATCCGCGCACGCACCTCGCCCACCGTCAGTATCGAACCGAGCACCCGGCTCGCAGCAGTGACCGGATCGGTATCGGCAAGGTCGGTGGCGTCCACGTGCAGCTATTCTGCCGTGCCCGGAGATTGCGGGGCGAAGGCGGTCTGGCGCGCCTATGGTGAGGCATGGCCGAAGATGTCCGCGAGATCCGTACCGTCGTCACAGGAATGTCCTTCACCGAGTGCCCCCGCTGGCATGACGACCGATTGTGGTTCGTCGACTTCTACACCCACGTCATCTGCTCGGTCCGCGAGGACGGCAGCGACCTGCGTGTCGAGGTCGAGGTGCCGGCCCAGCCGTCGGGGCTCGGCTGGCTGCCCGACGGACGGCTGCTCTACGTCTCGATGCGTGACCGCAAGGTCATGCGGCGCGAGCCCGACGGCACCTCGGTGGTCCACGCCGACGTCAGTGAGTTCGTGGGTGGACACCCCAACGACATGGTCGTCGACGACGCGGGGCGCGCCTGGCTGGGCAACTTCGGTTTCGATCTCATGGGCAGTGGCGACGTCGCTCCGACCGTCCTGTTGCGCATCGACCCCGACGGCTCGGTCACGGTCGTGGCGGACGACGTCTGGTTCCCCAACGGCAGCATCGTCACTCCTGATGGCGTGCTGCTCGTCGACGAGACCTTCGCCAATCGGGTCAGTGCCTTCGACATCGCCGACGACGGCTCGCTGCGCAACCGCCGCGTTTTCGCACAGTTCGCCGAGCCTCCGGCCGCAGGGCCGCTCGCCGAGGTGTTCGCCCAGATCGCAGTCGCACCTGACGGGTGTGGGTACGACTCCGACGGATGTGGATCGCCGACGCGGTCGGCGGTCGCGCGATCCGCGTCCGCGAAGGCGGCGAGATCGTCGACGAGGTGGCTCCCGGCAGCGGCGTCTTCGCGTGCATGCTCGGCGGCGCCGACGGCCGCACCCTGTTCCTCTGCTGCGCCCCCGATTTCGACGAACAAGCAAGAACGGCCGCAAGAGAGGCGGAAATCCGAGCCATCACAGTCAACACCCCCCGCGCAGGCCTCCCCTGACGACGTGACATTTCCCGCTGAGCAATTTCGTTCAGCACCAATCGGATCCGATCGGCGATCAAGGAAATCGCTACGCGGGAGGTGATCACGCGCACAGACCGAGGCGCTTGAGTCGCGGTTTGAGGAGGGCGACGACAGTGTCCGACTCCAGGTGGGCCCACGTCCAGCGGACGAAATGCGCATCGGTCGCCCGGAGTTCATCCTCGCGCAGTTTCTCCCGGACGACGGCGTGCTCGGCCGTCTCACCGGGTCTGAGTAACCGACCGTACTTGTGGAGACCGTCGAACTCGCCGATCAGGGCTTCGTCCCAGTCGAAGTCGGTGTGGTAGCTGCCCGATGGGCAGTGGAATCGATGCTGTAGACGCGGAACCGGCAGCCCCGCTTCGATCATCTGGGCGCGGCTCCATGATTCGCCGACGCTCTCGGACAATCCGTTCGCGCAGGCGAGTGCGCGCCGTGCGACCCGAACACCGACGCGCCGCCTGGACTCCAGGATGTCACCCATCACCTCGACATCTCCGCCCATGCGGATCGCCTGGTCGAACGCCGTCAGAGCCTGCGCGAACACGCCCTGGGCCGCGACATCGACCGCGGTCCGCTCGATGGTGGTCACCGCGATCCCGTCGACGACTGTGACCTCCGCCGGATCGAACGGCGCCGCGTGCAGGTGTCGATACCGGTGAACGGCGCCACCCGACCGGCCACCGGTCGTCACGTGGACGCGCGCGATGTCGGGCTTGAGCAATGGGATTCCATGGAATGCGGCGGCGGTGGCGTGGCACAACGGTAGCGGTGAGTCCGACGTGGACAGTCCGGATGTCGCGACCGCGATAGCTGTCATGCGGTGCAACCGCTGAGCACCCTCGTGGCCGTCGAAGGATGCGCTGGGTGCCACCAGCACCCCCGGATAGACGCGGATCAGCAGACCACGCCGCACAGCATCGGCAATCTGATTGTCGGACAAGCCCATTCCCAACAGCACAGACCGCCGAACAAGCCCATAAGAGTCACAAGGATACGAATGCATGGCTATCAGACGCACCAACCCCCCGTTTGGTTCCATCCAATTTGTTCCCGCGTAACGGTTTCCTTGATCGCCGATCGGATCCGTTTGGTGTTCAAGGAAACAGTTGAGCGGGAACGGTTCCGTCAGGCGTCGCGGACGCGGCGAACGGCTCTGCCGAGGGCGCGGCGTTGATGCGGGAGTCGGCGACGTCGACGATCCGCGACCGTCGCGCGCGGGTCACGCCGGCGTTGAAGCTGTTGTGGCGGATCGTGTTCGCGTTCGCCGGCCAACCCCGGACAGGGCTGCGGTTGCATTGGGGTCCGATCGAGTTCCGGTCCCTGGCTGAGAAGGGTGCGGCGTCGGCGCAGGCCTCGGCGGCGCTGTCGCAGGAGCGGATCCTGACCGACATCTGGGAGATGTCACCGCAGGAAGCGGCACTGGTGATCCAGCAGCGCACCGCCGATGCGTTGCTGCGCATGCAGATCGCCGCCCCCGCCGAACCATCCGCACCCGATTCGACTCCCCCGGTGACCGGTGACAGCACCGACGACGACATCGACGGCCAGTAGCGGCAGCTACGCCCAGGCCCTGGCGGCCGCCGCGGCGTTGCACGCTGCGGTGTCGGCGGCACCGGACCCCGGCGAGGCGATCCGGTCGCTGGCGCTGGCGGTGGCCCCCCGCCGTGAGTCCTTGGCAGCGTGGGCGTTCGAGGTGATCGCGCAGTTGTGGCGGCGCACCAACCCGTACGACGGGGCATCGGTGCAGGCGTTCACCGCGCAGGCGGCGCGGGCGTTGCATGCGGCGCAAACCGACCTCGCCCGCGTCACCGCGGCGGCGCAGTCGCAGCAGATGACGGCGCTCGGCATCAACGCCGGCACCATCATCCCGTCCGACCCTGCCGAGGTACGTGGTGCGCGGGTGGATGTGGTCGACGGCCGCGCCGAGGTGATCGCCACCCCGACAACCGTCGAGTACCAGCCCGAACCCGCCACCGAAGACGCTGATCGTGCGAGCGATGAGCGTTCCGACGCCGACCGCGACTCACAGCAACCGGCACGACGCCCCACCCAGACGGCGTACACGCCGTCGCAGGGCGAACACCGCGGCCCAACGCCGCGCTCAACGAGCACCTCGCCGCCGACGGGGCAGCGCCGCGGCGTGACATCGACTTCGACGAGCGCACCAGCACCCGTGGGCCAGCGGCGCACCGCCGGCTCGACGAGCAGCTCGCCGTCGGCTGGACAACGCCGCGGCGTCACCTCGACGACCGGCACCACCAGCGACGGCCGCCCGGTGCAGGTGACCGTGTCCGATCACTCCACCGAGGAGGTACTCAACCGCCCGGCCCGCACCTACCGGTACCAGCGGACGCAGGGCGCGACCGTCACCGAGGCCAACACCGCCGCCGAGGAACGCCTGGCCCGCATCGTCGACGACAACCTGATGCTCGCCCAGCGCATCGCCGAACACGAAGCCCTCGCCCAGGCCGCCGACCTCGATGACAAGGTCCTCGGGTACCGGCGCATCGTGCACCCGGAGCTGGCCAAGGGCGGGTCGTGCGGCATGTGCCTGGTGGCGGCGAACCGCCGCTACAACATCGGCGACCTCAAACCCCTGCACAGTGGGTGCCATTGCACGGTTGCGGCGATCACCGCCGACTTCGACCCGAAGATGGTCAACGACGAAGACCTGTCCCGCCTGTACGGCGACGCCCAGAGCAACTACCGGCGGGCGCTGGTACGTACCCGCTACCAGGTCGACGAGCACGGCGAGCTCGGCGCGGTCCTGGTCCCCAAGACCGCGCACAAGACCCGCACCGAACGCGCCCGGGCCACCTCGGCGCGCCGCAAACTCGCGGCCAAGATGCACCGGGAGGGGTCGTCGACTGCGGAGATCGCCGAGGCGCTCGGGGTGTCGGATCAGACCGTCCGCAACGATCTCAAGGCATCTGGGGTCAGTGCCGGTCGCCCAACACCTGGCGGCATGCCGAGGAAGTCCGGCGTGTCGCCGCCGAAGAAGGTCCAGAACGACGACACTGATCGCCGCTTCGGCCAGACTGCCGGAGGTAACGGTGGCGGCGAGCCGCCCATCACTGGCAATGGGCCTGGTGCGGGCTCGGCCGGCTTCCCACCGGAGTTCCCTCGCCTGCCCAACGGTTCCGCAATCCCGTTCACACCACGTGACGTGGAACGGCTTGATGAATCTGACTTCAAGCACTTCAACGGGACTGATGGCACGACGGACGGCGGTCACATCTTCGGCCTTGGATGGAATAGGAAGACCGAGTTTCCGCAGTGGGTTCAGTCACTCGAAGACTTGCAGCGAATTCAGAATGCGGTGCTCAGCAGCGGCTCAGTGCAGGTCCGGTCGGGCCGGTTTGGTCGATTCGAGTTCCGTGGTTCGATCATCGTCGATGGCCACTCGATGGTCGTCCAAGTCGTCCTCGATGCCGACGCTGTCCCGATCACCATCTTCCCGGTGAACGGTGATGGAGTAGGCCGAAATATCGATGGGCGTCGCCGAGACCAGCCGTACAGCCTGGATGCGTTGCTAAACTGGGCTGGTGGCAACGAGTAGTGACGCGATTGACGCGCTGGTCCGCAGCGGCGTGCAGCTTGATGATCTCGCCGTATCCGCGCTCGACTGCGGTGCGTTCGGGGTCGTGCTGGTCGATGCCATCGGATTGGCTGACGAGCAGCAGGCGGTGCTGACTGCCGATGTGCTGCGCGATGTTCGGGACGCGTTCGAGCACGATTGCGTGTTCCGGCCGGGCAGTAACGAGCCGAAGCTCATCCGAGATGCGCTGCAACGCATTGAAGAACGATCAGCGGCGGCTGCCGCTTAGTCGCCCACACCGCGACCTGAGTACCCCGTAACCCGTTCAGGGTGCGGGGTTCTCGCATATCTACAGGCACTCCCCTCCCCTCGTTCGGGGTGAGGAGCTATCGCCCGTCGTCGGGCATCGTATACCCCCGTGAGGAGTCATCATGTGCGAGACCGTCTATGCGCGTATCGAGCAGGACCCGGCCGTCGCCTGGCGTGCGACGGCCGGGATCGAGATACCGCAGGCGTCAGATCCGTTTCTCCAGCTCCGCGACTTGCTGCTTGAGGGCCTCAACTTCCGGCAGGATGTGCTGGCTGAATGCCCACAGTGTGTCGCACAACGCGGCCAGGCGCACGGTGTTGTCGGCGGCCGCGGTGAACAGGTCTTTGAGCGTGTCCAGGGTTTCCTCGGTCGTCGGGCTGGTGCCGGTCACGCGTTGGCGCAGGTTGTCGGCCGAGTATTCCCACGCTCGTTGTAGGTCGTTGCGGGCTTCGTCTTCAAAGGTCATCTCTGATTCTCCTTGCGTTGCTCGGGCTGGTACCCCGAGTCGCCGCCTCGACCTCCTTGCCGGGGCGGCGTGTGCAGCGTAAGGCCCCGATAGGCCGAGTTGAGATCCTGCCCGAAGCGTAGTCTGGGACACGCGCAGGGAGACCCGTTCCAGCTTTGAAATAATAGGCCGTCAGAACGAGCGGGGCCCTGCGTTTCTAGCTTTCCGGGGGTGACGACGCTGGTGCGTCATCCGGACTGTAAATCCGGCGCGTGAGCATGGCAGGTTCGATCCCTGCCACCCCCACCACCTGGCAAGGTGTGAATGACCTCACGGCGTCTGGGGTGAGCACCGGTCGTCCGTCGCCCGGCGCAATGCCTCGGAAGTCGAGCGTGCCGCCGCCGCAGCCGCCGCGAGATGACGACACTGATCGCCGCAGCGGGCAGACCGCCGGTGGTGGCGGGGGTGGTGATGACGGGAACGGCAGTGATCGGACCGGGTTTGACGATCCGTCAGAGCGTGATTTCCCCGACTGGGTACCGTTCCGGCGTGCAGATGTCAGGGAGCTCGGAGGCAATGACTATGAACATTTCAAGGGGACCGACGGCACTGGCGGCGGCGGACACCATCACAAGTCGCGAATTCCAGACGCTTCCAAGTTTCCCGTTTCAGTCGACACGCTGGAAGACCTGCAAGCAGTTCAAGATTCTGTGCTCGCAAACTACTCGATGGCAAGGTTTGACGACGAGTACGAGTCATACGTCTTTCGAGGGTTGGTCGACTACGGCGGTAATCGCATGGTCGTAGACGTCGCGATTGACCGATGGGGAACCCCTCGAACGATCTACCCGGTGAATGGCGACAACGTGAGACGTAACGACAAACGCGGTAGGGATGGTGGGCTCGTAGACCTTGACCTATGGTTCCTGGACAATTGGGAGCCCAGGAAGGCGTAGGATCAATGCATGGACTGTATCGAAGCCACCCGGGCGCTGTTCGACGCTGCGGGCGTCTCTCGTGCCCCTCGATACGGTGACAATCTTCTTGAGTTCATCGCGTCGGTCAATATCGCCACCAAGCACGGTGCGCAGCTCGCCCCTGCCGTCGCGGACGAAGTTGAAGACCTGGCACGCAGAATGCTCCGACCAGATTCACGCTCGACAGAAGAGCTATTGACGAAGATCCGCGCGCTGCGTAAGCGTCACGCGGCGACATCGTAGGAATACGACAGATCGAGAACCCCGCAACCTTCTGAGGGTGCGGGGTTCTCGCAAATCTACCCAAGTCTTCCCCTCCCCTGCTCAGGGTGGGGGCTGTCGCCCGTCATCGGGCATCCCGTTGTTCATCCCCCTCGACATGAGGAGTTGTTGTTATGCCCCAAGCGTTTCCGATTCATCCGGTGACCGGTGTTCGGGCGATCGGTTTCTCCAAGCGTGGTCCTATCTGGCCCGTCATCGGCGCCAGCCCCGACCACGACGGTGACCCCGCCAGCGGTGCGCCGCCGGCCGGTGAGCAGGGCGACGGTCAGCCTCCGGCTGATCGTGGGTTCCCCGCGGACACGCCGATTGCGGAGATGACGGTCGAGCAGCAGCTGGCCTACTTCAAGCACCACGATCGGCGTAAGGCCGAGCAGCTCAAGAAGTTCGGCGGCATCACCCCCGAAGCGGCCAGAGCGGCGGCCGATCGGGTGGCCGAGCTCGAACGTGAGCAGCTCTCGGCCGCGGACAAGGCGATCGCCGACGCCCGTGACCAGGCGAGCGCCGAGGCGACCGCGACGACCGAGGCCAGGGTGCGCGCCGAGATGGCCGGCCAGCTCCTGGAGGCCACAGTCGCCGGTTCGGGTCTACCGGAGGCGCAGCAGAAGGCGGTGCTGGCGATGACCGATGCGGCCAAGTTCCTCGACGAGTCCGGCACGTTCGACACCGCCGGCCTGCGCGCGCATCTGGCGACCTTCGCCAGCACCACGCAGTCGGGCACCTCGCGGCAGTGGGGTCAAAGCGGCAACAACCAGCCACCGGCCAACACGGGTGCGGCGCTGGGTTTGGCCGAGGCGCACAAGCGTTTCGGAAAGAATTCGTAACAGATCAAGGAGGTTCGTTGTGGCAACCGATATTTCGTTGCAGGAGACGACCTATCAGGTCGGTGACCGGCGGTGGCTGCTGTCCCCGCACGGCACCGACTACACCCCCGGCGTCACCCTGGATGTCGCCAAGTTCACCCCGGCCACGCACTACCCGAACGGGTACATCCCGTCCGGGACCGTGGTCGGGATCGTCACCGCCACCGGCAAGGCCGGTCCCTACAAGCCGGCGGCCTCGGATGGCACCGAGGTCGCGGCCGGGATTCTGTTCGCCGATTGCCGGGTGATCCGCGCCAACGGCACCACCGCCACCAATGTGGGTTCGGAGGTGCTGGTGCACGGGTTCGTCGACGCGGCCAAGCTGCCGTTCCCAATCGACGCCGCTGGTGCCACCGGTTGATGGCGTCCGGGACACGGCGCCATAGGCTCTCGCTCGGTGGGTAAACCACGATGGCTCGGCCCTGCACACGAAATCAGCCCCTCACCTGCTTGTGCAGGTGAGGGGCCTTTCTTATGCTCCTCCAGCTGGACTCGAACCAGCAACCGTTCGATTAACAGTCGAATGCTCTGCCAATTGAGCTATGGAGGACTGCTGCGGCTCTGGTCACCCGCGGCTCTCGCCGGTGTCACCTGAACCGAGTGATGACTCTAGCCTATGGATACTCCAGACAACAAAACACCAGTTCAGGGCCATTTTCCGGATCAGTAGCCCACCCCGATCGGCTGCGATACCTCCAGCCCGGCTCGCTACTCCCAGGATGGACCACTGGTCACCGGGCGCTCTCCTGGCGCGGTGTTACCGGGCGACCTCTTTGCGCGTACGCGCTATAAGCGGTGAATAAACGGTCAGTCGCCCCGGCTTTCGGACCGGGGCGACTGGCATAACCGCTGGTAGATGGTGGGGAGTGCGGGGCTTGAACCCGCGACCAATCGATTATGCCCAGCCTATACGCGCCAGTTCGGGCGTGTCCGTATCATGTTGACCCTCAACCGATCCCGTACCGTTTGCGTTCACACCAGCGTGTGTGAATACGGTGCGAGTCCCGCTATATTCGTGCCTTATTCGTGCCCTCGACGACGGACCCCAGCGCATCCGCCACCGCACGATGGACCCGCTTGCGCGCCATGTACACATCCTGAGTCATCGACACCTTCGTGTGCCCGAGCTGGTCCGCAGCAACCCGCGCCGATAGCCCCGCATCGTCGATCACCGTGGCCAGCGTCCGCCGCCACGAGTGCGACGACACCGCGTCAATGTCCAGGCCGCTTGATCCGCGCCACTCCCGCCAGAGCCTCGCTGTGTTGTTCGTGTCCCTCCACGTCCCTACCGCCGACGGAAACACCTTCGCGTCGACCTCGACACCGACGGCACGAGCGGTGAGCGCAGCGGCCAACCACACCGGGACGGCCACCGTCCGCGCCTGGTCGCCGTTCTTGAGCCCGTCCAGGCGTACCGTCCCCTTCCCTACCGCCGTCGTCACCCGTCCCGAGAACGTGATCGTTGCGGCGCCGAGGTCCACGTCGGACCACCGCAGCGCGAGGACTTCGGAGATCCGCGCACCGGTCCCCATGAGCACGAGCACCACGTCACGCAGATCCTTGCGCCGGCAGTATGCCGACGTGCTCACCCGCTTGAACACACGCACCATCGTTGCCGTGTCCACCGCGGGCGCTCCCCCGGCCGGTGCCCTGGTCCGCTTCATCGTGGCGAGCTGACCCACCGGGTTCTGTGCGATCACCCCGGCGAGCACAGCGTCGGTCAGCACGGTCTTGAGCAGGCCCCGCACCTGTCTTGCCCTGGTGTCACCGTTCGCCCGCTGTATGCCGGCCAACGCATCGGTGAGTACCCGCGGTGTGGCCTCGCCGACACGCACCGCACCGCACCGAGGAACGGTTTCGCGGCCTTCACCGCGTACCGGTAGGTGTCCACCGTTTTCGGTGACGGTTTCCCGCTGGTCTCGCTCTCCACCTCGATGCGCGTGATGTGCCGGTCCAGGAGGTCACCGAGTCGTGTGTCGGTGGTGAGTTCGCCGGCGCCTGGTGGTTGCCGTACCGCGAGCGCAGCCCGTAGCGCCGCTTCCGCCTTGTCGCCGTACTTGTCGACGACACCGGCCGGTGTGATCGCTTTCGCGTACCGGACTTCGCCGTCTGCGTCGCGTACGCGGCATCGGGCGAGGTATCGGCCGTCGGGTTGTGGGTAGCGGGTGATCTTGCCGTGCTCGCCGATCTTGAGCCGTGGTCTACCCCTGCCCATCGCCGGCCTTGATCGCTTCACGTGCGTCGGCAGGAAGGCGGTCCAAGTCGATGGTGCCGCCGCTGGCGATGATGAGTGATGCGATTCTGACGAGCTGCCCACGCGATACGTCAACCATCCGTTGTAGCGACGAAAGTTCGTCCTCATCCGGGATATGTAGCGGCCTGTCAAGTTCGGAACGCAAGAATTTCCGGGAACGGATTAGATCGACGGTTGTATATTGCAACATGCGCGCAAGGTAAACCGTATAGTTCGATGATTCTTTGCCGCCGCCGACGTATCCGTCCACGGCATCGTTCGGCTCTGCACGTTCACCCGAAAACCATTGCAGTGCAGAGATTGAACGCAAATTGTCATCCGGCGATACCTCTACTTCACCGTCCGGCAGGTCTGGGTAGATCAATTGCACCGGTGGCACATTCAGTGCCCGAGCGAGAATGACGAGTTCGGATATGTCTAGTGTCTTCTTTCGCCCGTTTTCAAGGTCCGCGATCACAGTTCGCGTGATCCGCATTCCAAGTTCGTCGGTACGGTCTGACAGTTTCGCCGCCGAGAGCTTCCGCTCATCACGGCATCGTCGGACCTCTGCCGCGATCCTCGCCACGAGTTCATGGTTCCACTGAGTCATAACCACGCAGACTACGCCGAACGCGCGTGGTCGTTGCGCAGCTATGGCGCGTCGTGCTACTACTTGGACGGCTCACGCAAACTAGAGCGAATCGCCAAGCTCTTGCGTATCTCATACACAGAAAGTTGGTTCCGCGCATGACCCCCACGCTCCACGACTGGAAGGCCACCGGCGAACGCCTGGGCGGCATCGGCCGGTCCTCCGTGTTCAAACTCTGGTACTCCGGCGAACTCGGCTCCGTGAAGGTCCTCGACCGCCGGTTCTCCACCGACGAACAGATCAACGAGTACATCACCCGGCAGACCGAAGGCGGTGCCGCGTGAGCGGCCGCAACCTCGAACGGCTTCTCGCTCGCCTCGACGCACTGGGCGACCAGGTACGTAAGGACGTCGACCAGATCGTGTGCGAGGTTGAACGTGCTACCGGGATCACTGGCCGCGCAACCGAACTCGACCTCGCCCCGCTGACCGGTCCCGAGCAGATGCTCGCCGAACTCGACGCGATCACCGACGTGTGCCGGCAACTGTCCGCCACCGTCACCGGCGACACCATCATGAAGATCGCCGCACGCCTCGAACGGGTCGCTGACCACTACGAGGCCGAGCACCGGTTGCACGAACAGCCGCAGGAGAGCGAGCACACCCCGTGATCGACCGCTATGCCGCTCTGGTGGCGCACGCGGACACCGGCCTGGGCCTGGACGAGTACAACGGCCCCGCCCGGTTCACCCGGCCCACAGACCGAGATAGGAACGGCCTCAGCGCATCCGACCAAGAACCCGCTGAGGCCACCAACCCCAACCCCCACAAGAAGGGACAGGATCAATGAGTGATTTTACCGGCGCCGCCATCACGATGGTGCAACCACTGCTCGCCGGCCCGATGGTCTACATCTCGCACGCCCCGGCCGGGACCATCGCGGCCGCCGGTATCCGCATCGAGCTGTACACCGACACCACCCCGGCCATCCCGGTCATGCCGTGGCGTGCGGTTCTGGACATGCTGGCCGCCCACCGCGAGGACCAGCCGCTGTATGAGTGGCGCGACGACGACGGCGCCCCGATCCTGCGCACCTGGCGCTATGTCGGCGACCACGACGAGCACGTCGTCATGGTCGGTATCCGTGGCCGCGCAACACTTCTCGTTGCTGCCGCGGCGTGGGAATCGGTGCTCGACGACATCAGCATGGTGACCGTCGGGCAGATCGTTGACGCGTCGGTGGTGACCGTATGAGCACCACGATCCGCTGTGATCGCTGCAAACGGCGTCTGCGTAACCCGGCCGCCCCGAACGCGTGGAATGCGACGTTCAAGGCCGGGCGCATCGTCGGGTACCTGTGCCCCGACTGCCAGACACCGGCCGAGAACGCCGAAGCCGAGATCAACGAGGCCACCCTCGTTTACGGGCAGACCGCCGGCGGCCGGTACTTCGGTGTGCCGAAGGGGACCGGACGGTGACCTACGAACCGACCGCAGACCAGGGGTACATCCTGGTCGCCACCGTCGGCGCCTCATGGGTGTCCGTGTCCACCGAGTTCGGTTGCCGGCCGGTGGTGTGCCTCGACCTCGACCGCAACACCACGTTCGACCAGGCCGACGCGCTGCAACTGGCTGACGGCATCCGCAAGGCCGCCGACATCGTCGCCCTAATCACTTCCACGACAAGGACATTCACATCATGACCGAACTGATTCACGAGACTGTGCGTGCTGTTGACCTCGCCGGTGACACCACCGCCATGACCTCGACCGGCACGGCCACCATCAGCGTGTCCGACGGGCAAGTGTGGCTGGATCTGCCCGACCGGTACGGGCAGGTCACCGGCTACAACTTCACTCCCGACGATTGGACTCGCCTGCTGGTGTCTGCGTTGCGGGTGACGTTGGCGCACCGCAACCCCGACGGGGAGTAACCCCCGACTGTTCGATCAGCCCCGGCCGCGCAATCGGTAGTGAGCGAGGATTCGAGACCTCGCCGGGGCACCACCACCACCGCATCACGTAACCGCTGGTCACAGCCAGCTCGCCCGGCCGTTGCACCCCCTACACATCTACTCATGCCAGCTCGATTGTCCCGACCGAGGAGAACACGAATGGCCGCCCGCAGGTCCGCACCGACCACCGCACCAGACCCCAACCAATTGCTGACCGAGGAACAGTTCGCCGACCTGTCCGGGTTCGGTCTTGAAGCCGTCCGACGGTGGCGCAAGGCAGGGACCGGACCCAAACACCTACTCATCTCTTCCCGGTGGATTCGTTACCGCCGGTCCGACGTGGATGCCTGGATGGAGGCACAGACCGCATGAGCGGCAACAACACACCCCGCCGACCGGGGGAAGGTCGACGGGGCAACATCCGGGTGAAGGACACAGCAATTCTACAAGCTGGTGATGACCTCGCCCGCCAGCTCCACGAACTACGGGCCAGTGCCGCCGAGCTGGGCTACACGTTGGCCTGCCGCTGCACCGTCTGCCGCCACCCGCTGACCGCTGAACGGTCCGTAGCGCGAGCTGTAGGCCCTGTCTGCCGCCGCCGCATGATGGAGGCCACCGGGTGAGCCTCACACAGCACATGCTTGACGCCGCACTCTCGTACGCCCGCCGCGGGATGCCCGTCCTACCGCTCGAACCCGCACGATGCCTCTGCGATGGGCCACACGAACCGGACCGCAAAGAGTGCCCCGGCAAAGCGCCAGTCGGTCGACTCGTCCGCCACGGCCACAACGACGCCACCTGTGACCCCGATGTCATCCGCAGCTGGTGGCGCGCCGACGTGCTCTACAACGTCGGCATCAGGCCCGCGGCCGGCTACATCGTCCTCGACGTCGACCCCCGCCACGGAGGCCGCCTCGACGAGCTGGGCGGTATCCCACCAACCCGCATCGCCGCCACCGGTGGTGGTGGCTGGCACGTGTGGTTCCGCTGGAACGGTCCCACCCGCGGGATGCTCGCCGATACCGACGGCATCGACATCAAAACCCACACCGGCTACCTGGTGGCACCGCCGTCGATCCATCCCAGCGGCAACCGCTACGAGTGGTTGAGCGAGGAACCGGCCGCGCCACTACCCGCGCACCTTGCCGAGCGTGTCTCACCACCTCGACCTACCCCAGTGAAGGCGAGCATCCCGCGCAGCCAGACACGTTCTCAGCGTCGGTTCGACGAGGTGATTACCCGCATGGCCACCCAGCCCGAGGGGAACCGCAACGGGTTCCTGTTCTGGGCTGCGTGCCGGTGCACCGAGCAGGGAGCGGACGAGGTGACGTTCGCCGCGCTCGCTGCCGCAGCCGCAGCGGCCGGCCTCGATGACCGGCAGATCGACAAGACCATCATCAGCGCCCGAAGGAAGGCCGCATGAGCGCACCGACCACGACCCGTAAGCAACGGCAGAAGGCGAACAAGGCCCGCGGCCAAGCCGAACGCGCCCGCAGCATCCTCGACGAGCTGGCTGCCCAGCACGCCGCCCGCGCAGCGCAATCGTCGGCAGACGACGGCCCGGAAGATGCCCCGGCAACCTCGACCCCCGACTCAGATGGAAGGCCACAGCCCGAGATGACCGACACCGCCGACGGCACCGTGAACCGTGACGACTTTTTCGACCAGACCGACCAGCTCAAGACCATTCGGCAGTGGGCACGTGCCCGGTACGCCGCGCCGTGGGCCGTGTTCGGTGCCGTCATGCTCCGCGTAGCCGCATCCACCGGCCCCGAGGTCCAGTTGCCCGGCGTCATCGGGGACCGCGCATCGCTGAACCTCATGGCCGCGTTCGTGTCCGCGTCCGGTGGTGGCAAGGGCATCAGTGACAAGGTTGCCCGCCTCGCCTGGCCTACCGAGATCCACGAGGAAGGCATCGGGTCCGGTGAAGGCATCGCCGCCCTGTTCACCCCACCGAAGGACGACGACCGGATCACTCGCGCCATCGTGAGCGTCCCCGAGATCGACACTCTGACCGGACTCGCCCAACGGCAGGGAAACACCATCCTCGCCACCCTCAAGGCCGCAGCGATGGGGGAACGGCTGGGGAGCAAAGGCGCGTCTTCGGCGACTTCACGGCGCGTCGATCCGCACAGCTACCGCCTGTGCCTGTCCGTTGGTGGGCAACCCGGGCACACCGGTGTCCTGTTCGATGACACCACCGGTGGGACTCCGCAACGATTCCTGTGGTTCCTCACCACCGACCCGGACATGCCGGCCGACGGTGGTGGAGATCCTGACCCCCTCGACACCACAGCACCATCGTGGAGGGCCGAGCACGATGTCGTGGAGATCGTCTACGGCCCGCCCGAGATCCGCGAACAGATCATCGGCGCCCACCTTGCCCGCCAGCGAGGCGAATCCGACGCTCTCGACGGGCACGCCATGCTTACGCGTTGCAAGGTCGCCGGAGTCCTCGCCATCATGCACGGCCGGTCCGTCGTGTCGGCTCTCGATTGGGAGTTGTCCGGTGTCGTCATGGACGAGTCCGATCGGGTCCGAGAGTGGTTGCTCACCGAAGCGCGCCGGGCCGCGAAGAAGAAGGTTCGGGACCGCGCCATCAGTCGGGCGATGGGTGAGGAGATCATCGCCGAACGACGCCTCGAACGGGCCAAGGCCGCGGTTCTCCGGTGGCTCGAACGTGACGGCGAACTCGCTTCACGAGACCTACGGCCCAAGCTCAAGGCCGACATTCGGGACCAGTTCACCGCGGCACTCGCCGAGCTCGAAGCGGTCGGCGACATCGTCACGGTAGAGGTCGCGAACGGCAAGAGATACCGACTTTCACAGGTACACGCTGTACCCGAGGTACAGCCCCCAAAACCGCAGGTCAGACACGCTGTACCCGAGGTACAGCGTGTACCCGAAAAGGGGACAGTACCAACCGCATTCAGTGAGGTCGCTCACACGGAACCGGTCAGTGCGACCGCCGAGCAAACCGCCCTGAACGCCCTTCCCGGCCGCATCCTCAAACGGCTACGCAACGGGCCGATGGAGCATTCGCGGTTGGTCGCCACCGCCCGCGGCTACAGCGTCAACGGCGACCACCGAAACCTCACCAGTCAGCAAGTCGTGGCCGTCCTCGAACAGATGACCGCCGACGAACAGATCACCGTCACAGCGGCCCGCCGCGAGGGGATGCCCCGAGGATTACCGCTCCGCACCTACGCACTCACCCCCGAGGAGACCGAACGATGACTGATCCGCAGCCGATCAGCGACGCTGAACGACTCCTCCTGATCCCCGGCACCGCCGTGCCCCTCGACGACGACGGCGCAGCCGGCTACTACCTCGCCGCCAGCCTCGACACCGACGGCGACACCGACCTATGGATCGTTGACCGCGAACTCATGCGCCGCGGACCGTCCGACGACACCGGCGACCGCTGGCCCACACACGAAGACGAGGGTGAGCTACCCGACGAGTTCAAAGCCCGCATCGCCGCCGTACCGCTGCTGTGCGGCCGCCCCACCCGCAAGGGCCGCCCCTGCCGTCTGGTGGTCGACGCGCCCGGCGCACCGTGCCAGCTCCACCAGACCAGCACCGCAGACCAGGAGACCAACCGATGAGCGAGCATCCGCAGGGACTGTCGTTCACCGACTGACCAGCACCGTTGCACCCCTCACCCACAAAACCGACACCAATTTTCGTGACCTTCACCACAGCAAGGGAGAACCTGAGCATGACCAACCCGTACCGCAAACCCGAACCCGCCATCATCCGCGACCTCGACGGCGAACCCCAGCTCAACCGTGCCGCGCTGCGCCTGCTGTTCGGGTGCGACACATTCGGCGACCCCACCGACCTACCCGGCTCAGTGCAAGCCGCCGGCATCCGGCGACGCCAGCACTACGAGGCCGCCACCGGCAACACCACACCCAACATGCTCGACGTCCTCGCCTACTGGGCACGCCACGACGGCATCACCCTCTACAGCGAAGACACCACCGGCCACCGCACCGACATCACCATGCACGGCGCCGGACAGACCATGCCCGACCTGGTGGTGATCACCGACACCGACGGCCAACCCTCCGGCATCGTCGACGTCGACCAGCTGCAAGGCGACGCCACCAAGTTCATGTACGACCTCGCCGAGCAAGCCGGTGACGACGATGCCCTCGACAAGGTGGTGGAGCGTTGGCACGGCACCCGCGACCCGGACGAGTTCGGCTACCTGTGCGCCGCCGCCCTGAGCTTGCTGGTGCGGTGTGTGCTCGCCCCCATCCTCGACGTCGCCGACACCGCCGGCATCGACCTACGAACCGGCCTACGAGAAGCCGCCGACAACGCCCGAAACACCCTGTGACCGAAACCCACAACGCGCCGAAAGTCAGACCACTACCACTCAGGACAGGACCCGCCGACCGACCCACTACCACCGAACACCGGGCGCCGCGTCAAACCACTACCACTCAATACGACGGCCGAGGAGACCAGCCGATGACCACACCAGCACACGCACCCGACCAGCCGACCAGGTTGCTCGACGCGCTCGACGACATGACGACCACCCCCGAGGGTCACGCGTTCATCGCCGGCATACGAACCGGGCTCACCCTCGACGACCTCGACCACGACGACTGACCGGCCCCTTCGGTGTCCAAGTTGGACACCAGGTGCCGGGGCATCGTCGTATCCGGGCGCAAATCTGCGCCCGGTCGCACCTTTCGTGTGTCGGTGGTGTGT
This sequence comes from uncultured Gordonia sp., assembly GCF_937858515.1. Lineage (NCBI taxonomy): Bacteria > Bacillati > Actinomycetota > Actinomycetes > Mycobacteriales > Gordoniaceae > Gordonia > uncultured Gordonia sp. Next base: position 18,871 of record NZ_CALLZT010000068.1, read on the forward strand.
GTTTCCTGGGGCCTGGACCTCACCCAAGTGAAACCACTGCACATCAATCCCGCCCTCACCCGCACGGGCCGCACCGATGTCACCAATTGGTGACACCCCGCTCCCTGATCCCGCCCTCACCCGCACGGGCCGCACCGACTGGGGAATTTCCCCAGTCGAACGAACGGGATCCCGCCCTCACCCGCACGGGCCGCACGTCCGACTGCGGAATTTCCGCAGTCGCCTCAAGATCCCGCCCTCACCCGCACGGGCCGCACCCTCGACCACCTGCCCCGGTGACGCCGTCGCCCTCGATCCGTGTGCAGTTGCCGGCCGATGCCTCGACCGCCTGGTGTTGGTGGTCGGGACGGGGCGAGCATCCGGGGGAGATCCGCAGCCGCGCGCGTGCCGTCGCCGAGGCGGTGTTCGAACACGCGCGGTGTCAATGTGGGGTATTCCCAAGTTGACACCCTCGCCGACACCCATCGCCCCAGCAAAATAGGGCCGGAAAGTGGATTGTTTGACACATTCAAGTAGACGCCATAGAGTCTACTTTGACAGTCACTACTGAGGGAGCACCGAATGACCACCAAGCTGACCTACTTCCGCCTCGCCTACACCGACGCCGTCAACGGCTCCGAGTACGACGCCTCGATCATGGCCGTCGACGCAGCCGACGCCATCGCCCGACTCCGCGAGATCAACGACGGACTGGGCACCGGCTACCGCATCCGGTAGCCGGCCCCGGCCGGGGGAAACCACCACCCCCGGCCCGTCGCACTCCCTCACCCCGAGACCTCGACCCGCAGGAGAACCCCACGATGACCGGCACCCGCATCGGCTACAAGCGAGTCAGCACCGTCGACCAGAACGAAGCGCGCCAGCTCGACGGCATCACCGTCGATCGCCTGTTCGTCGACAAGGCCAGCGGCAAGGACCGCAACCGACCGCAGCTTGCCGAGATGCTGCGCTTCGTCCGCGACGGTGACACCGTGGTGGTGCACTCCCTCGACCGCCTGGGCCGCAACGTCGACGACCTACGCCACATCGTCACCGACCTGACCGGCCGCGGTGTACGCGTCGAAGTCATCACCCAAGGACTGGTGTTCACCGGCGACGACAACCCCATGAACAAGATGCTGCTGACCATGCTCGGTGCGGTCGCCGAGTTCGAACTCGCCATGATCCGCGAACGCCAAGCTGAGGGAATCGCGGTCGCCAAGGCCGCCGGCAAGTACAAGGGCCGCAAGGCCACCCTCGACGACCAGCAGGCCACCGAACTTCGTGCTCGCCACACCGCGGGGGAGTCGGTAGCGGCGCTGGCCCGCGAGTACGGCATCACCCGCCAGTCGGTCTACAACTACCTGGGCCGCAGCGCGTAGACGCTGGTCCGTCCGCTCGAATCCGGCCGATTCCTCGCTATATTCGTGCCTTAAACGTGCCCTTCCCCCGGTTTTCACACCGAGGGAAGGGACGTTTTGCCTGGTAGATGGTGGGGAGTGCGGGGCTTGAACCCGCGACCAATCGATTATGAGTCGACGGCTCTAACCAACTGAGCTAACTCCCCAGGCATCGACACACTACCGGATGCGGTGCCGACGACTTCGCACGTACTCCCCCTCCCCTGTGATCCATACCTCAGTTTGGGGCGGCGCGTGAGATCACCCGGCTCGTCGAGCGAGGGGTCGCGGAGCACCGCACACTGACAGGACTGGTGAATGTCCCGCCCGGGCAACCAGTTTCCTTGTGGAGGGAGGCAATATGACCGCACCGATCAGACACATCTGGGGCAAAGTCCGCCCGACCCCCGATCAGTGTCCAGGCCGACACACCTATGCCGGGGGCTGCGTCTACAACTCGAATGATCCCCATCGGCCGATGTTTCCGGAGGAGCTTCGCCCGGGAATCCGGTCCTCTCGGGCCGCGTAAGCAGCCGGTGACGACATCCTCGTCGCCCGCCGGGCGTTCGGGACCACGCGGGTGGTCATTCGATCCTCGGTAGTCGGCGAGGACGTCTCTCGCCCCGTATTCCACATCTCCGGCAAGTCCGGCGTTGGCGCTGTGAGTTCGTCCGGACGGGTGGAAATCGCCGAAGCGGTGAGCGTAGCCTTCGCTACATGCACACTTCCTTCACTCCCGCACGCCGGGCCGGCGCTGCGGTTCTCGCCGCGGGTATCACACTCGGCGGAACCACCGCCGTCGATTCGCCGGCCGGTGCCGCACCTCACGCGAGCGTGACCGTGTCCAAGACCCGCAATCTCAACCCGAACGGTGAGTGGATCACGGTCAGCGGTAAGAACTTCTCCGGCAAGAACTTCGGTATCTATGTCGGCCTGGCGCAGGACAACAAGTACGGCCCCACCAAGCAGGGCTCGTTCGGTGAGACCAAGTGGCTCAAGCCCAACGAGATCCGTGGCGGCAAGTTCACCACCCGAATCAAGGTGAAGGCCGTGTCGGGCAAGATCAACTGCAAGGTGAACCGCTGCTCGATCCGTACGCTGTCGGCGCACGGTGTGCCCGACCGCACCCAGGACACCAAGACCCCGGTCACCTTCCGCGCGTTCTGATCTTCTGTGCCGCCGCCCGCCACGCACGGGCGGCGGTTCAGTCCTGTTCCAGGAGGCTGCGGCGGTAGGACTCCAGGGCGACGAGGTCACCGAACACCGCGTTGTAGCCGTCCGGATCGTCGCCCGGTGCCATCCGCCGCAGCCGTGACTTGATATCGGCGATCTGGGCGCCCACCCACACTTCCTGCAGCCGCGCGAGCACGCTGGCGATGTACCGCGGGATCCCCGACTCCTCGACCGCCATCGATTCCACGGCCAGCTCGGTCACCAACGACGCCACCGCAGGGTCGTCGATGCGGTGGGTGACGGTGCCGGTCCACTGCACGCCACTGAGTCCGGCCGCGCAACCGCCCGATTCTGCGATCGCCGCGCGGATCCGCTCGTAGGAGGGGTCGGTAAAGCAGTCCTCGGGTAGTGAATCGAAGATGGTTCCCGCAATGCCGGGGTATTGCAGCGCGGCCTTGAGGCCTTCGCGCTGCGGCCAGAGCTTCGGGTCGTCCGGTCGCGGCATCACGCTCATCGGCATCGTGGCCTGTTCGGGACCGGGCGCTCGTCCGCGGACCCCCGACCGGTCCTTACGCCCGCCCGGCGCACCGCGCTTGGCGCTCTCCTGACGAACCCTGCGCAGGACCTGGGCGACGTCGTCCCAGCCCACCCAGCCCGACAACTGGCGGGCGTACTCGTCACGCAGACTGACGTCCTTGATGCGTGCCACCACCGGCACGGCGTCGCGCAGTGCGTGTACCCGGCCCTCGGCGGTGTCCAGGTCGTGCGCCGACAGCAGCGCCTTGATGGCGAACGCGAACATCGGCACCCGCCGCGCGATCAGGTCGCGGACGGCTCCGTCGCCGCTGCGCTGACGCAACTCGCACGGATCCGTCCCGTCGGGGGCGATGGCCACGAACGTCTGTCCCGAGATACTCTGTTCCCCTTCAAATGCCTTGAGCGCAGCCGCTTTTCCCGCGTCATCGCCGTCGAAGGTGTAGATGACCTCGCCGCGGAAGTACGAGTCGTCCATCATCAGCCGCCGGATCAGCGCGAGGTGTTCCTCACCGAACGCGGTGCCGCAGGAGGCGACCGCGGTGGTCACTCCCGCCAGATGCATCGCCATCACATCGGTGTAACCCTCGACGATCACCACCTGATGGCCTTTGGCGATGTTCTTCTTGGCGTGGTCGAGCCCGAACAACACCTGAGACTTCTTGTACAGCATGGTTTCCGGCGTGTTCATGTACTTGCCGAGGTTGTCGTCGTCGAACAATTTGCGGGCACCGAAGCCGATTACGTCGCCGCCGAGATTGCGGATCGGCCAGAGCAGACGGCGCCGGAATCTGTCGACCGGACCTTTGCGCCCTTCGGTCGAGAGCCCCGCGTCCTTGAGCTCGTTGAATGTAAAACCCTGCGACAGCAACGCTTTCGTCATCGTGTCCCAGCCGTCGGGGGCATAGCCACACCCGAAGCTCGCTGCCGCGACGCCATCGAAGTCACGCTCGGTCAGGTAGTCCCGCGCCTTCTGCGCAGCCGGGGTCCGCAACTGTTCGGCATAGAACTTCTGCGCCGCGGTGTTCGCGGCCACCAGCCGGGCCCGCGTACCCCGGTTGACCGCGATGGCGGTGCCGCCGCCCTCATAGTTGATGCGGTAACCGACCCTGTCGGCCATCTGTTCCACGGCCTCCACGAACGTGATGTGCTCCTGCTTCTGCAGGAAAGAGAAGACATCACCGCCCTCGCCGCAGCCGAAGCAGTGAAACAACCCGCGGCCCGGCCGCACATGAAAAGACGGAGACTTCTCGTCGTGAAACGGGCACAGCCCCTTCATCGAGTCGGCACCGGCGCGCCGCAATGCCACATAGTCGCCGACGATCTCCTCGATGTGTGTCCGCTCACGGATCGCGGCGATATCACGATCGGGGATTCGTCCAGGCACGCCGCCCATTGTAGGACCCGGCCCCCGAGCCGCGATCGTGTCCCGGATCCGGTGATCTACCGGCACCCAACCCGACCCACCGGACCATGCCACACGCTACGGTCGTACGCGTGTCCGATAACACCCCGAACGCCGCCGATCTCACCGTCGAACAACAGGCCCAGCTGACCAGCGGGCAGGACTTCTGGACCACCAAGCCGGTGGCCGGTGTCCCGTCCATCATGCTGACCGACGGCCCGCACGGACTACGCAAGCAGGAAGGCGCCAGCGACCATCTCGGCGTCTCCGGCAGCGTGCCCGCCACCTGCTTTCCACCGGCGGTCGCCCTGGCCCAGACATGGAACCCGGACCTGGCGCGCCGGGCCGGTAACGCCATCGCCGACGAGGCCCGCACGCAAGGGGTGTCGGTTGTCCTCGGCCCCGGCATCAACCTCAAACGCTCTCCCCTCGGCGGCCGCAACTTCGAGTACTTCTCCGAGGACCCGCTGCTCACCGGACATATGGCCGCAGCCTTCGTCGACGGCGTGCAGACCCGCGGCGTGGGTACCTCGCTCAAGCATTTCGCCGCCAACAATCAAGAGGCCGACCGCATGCGGGTCAGCGCCGACATCGATGAACGCAGCCTGCACGAGTTGTACCTGCGCGCCTTCCGGCACGTGGTGCGCACCGCAGCGCCCTGGACGGTGATGTGCTCGTACAACAAGATCAACGGCGTCTACGCGTTCGAGAACCGCGAACTGCTGACCACGATCCTGCGCGAGGACTGGGGTTTCGACGGCCTGGTGGTCAGCGACTGGGGTGCGGTCGCCGACCGGGTGAGTGCCGTCGCCGCCGGACTCGACCTGACGATGCCGTTCGGTGGCGAACCCGGCGACGCGAAGGTCGCCGCCGCGGTGGCCGATGGCACGCTGGCGGCCGGCGACCTGCTGGTCTCCGCGGGCCGCGTGATCGACTTGGCGGTCAAGGCCCGCGACGCAGCCGCGGCCATACCCGATTCCGGCGCCGTCGATCTCGATGCCCACCACCGCCTGGCCCGGGAGATCGCTGCGCAGGCCGTGGTGTTGCTGCGCAACGACGGCGACCTGCTCCCGCTCGGCCCGGACGACGGCATTGCCGTCATCGGCGCGCTGGCCGCCGAACCCCGCTACCAGGGCGGTGGATCGTCGCATGTGAACGCCACCCGCGTCGACGCACCGATCGATGCTATTCGTGCCCGTGCCGGCCGCGAGGTCCCGTTCGCACCCGGCTACACCACCGGTCCGGATGCCGCACCGCTGCTGGCCGACGAGGCGATCGCCCTTGCCGAATCGGCCGACACCGTGGTCCTGTTCCTCGGACTCGGCGAGGGTCAGGAGTCCGAAGGATTCGACCGCACCACCATCGACCTGCCCGCCGACCAGATCGCGCTGGCTGTGCGGGTGCTCGCGGCAAATCCGCGCACCGTCGTCGTCCTGTGTCACGGTGGTGCGCTGCACGTCTCGGTGATCGATGCACCCGCGGTCCTCGATGCCGCGCTCCTCGGGCAGGCGATCGGTACGGGCCTGGCCGACGTGCTGTTCGGCGACATCAATCCTTCGGGCCGACTGACCGAAACCCTGCCCCGCCGTATCGAGGACACCCCGGCGTACCTGCACTTCCCCGGCGAACACGGCCACGTCGTCTACGGCGAAGGACTGTTCATCGGCTACCGCTGGTACGACGCCCGCGCCCTCGACGTCACCTACCCGTTCGGACACGGGCTCTCCTACACAACGTTCGACTACGACAATCTGGCCGTCGAATCCGGGACCGACGGAATCCGGGTCACGTTGCGGCTCACCAACTCCGGTGCCCGCGACGGCCGTGAGATCGTGCAGGTGTACCTGGGTGCCGCCACGTCGTCGGTGTCGCGGCCGCCGCGCGAGCTGAAGGGTTTCGCCAATGTCGGTGTGGCGGCGGGCGAGTCGGTACCGGTGTCGGTGTTCATCCCGCGCGACGATATCGCGTACTGGGACACCAGAGTTCACCGGTTGGTGGTCGAATCAGGTTCGTACACCGTGCATGTCGGATCGTCGAGCCGCGATATCCGGCTCTCCGCGGCCGTCGACGTCACCGGCGACGTGGTGCGGGTACCGCTTACGCTGCAGTCCACCATCGGCGAGGTGATGGCCGATCCCGCGGCGGCCGAAGGCATCAAGCCGATCACCGACGCCATGTTCGGTGTCACCGGCGGAGCGGATGCCGCAAATGAGGGCGAGGATCAGTCGGGTGCCGCTCTCGGCGTCGATATGGCCAAGATGATGTCGTCGGTACCCATCGGACGACTCGTGGACTTCTCCGGCGGGCTGCTACCGGGCGAGTATCTGCAGGCCATCCTCGATCAGGCCAACGACACCGACCAGGCTCACGACACCGATTAGTCCGGCGGCACCATCATCGGTGACATCATTCAGGCGAATGACACTCGTGTTGCGCCGGGCGATTCAGGCATATACCGGATGTATGAGCAACACGCGACTGGTGATCGCCCTCGGAACCGCAACCGCACTGCTGATGGCCGGTTGTGACAGCGCAGACGGCGGGGACTTGAATGGTTCGCCGGTAGGCTCGACGCAGCCTACCGGCGCCATCGTCTTGGCCGCGGGACCGACTCCGGCGAAGGTGGTCCCGGCGTCCCGGCCTGCTTCCAATAGAGCTGCGCTGACCGTGACGGGCGTGCGCTTCGGTCACCACGCCGGATTCGACCGCGTCGTCTTCGACCTCGCGGGCAAAGGTACACCCGGCTGGTACGCGTCCTACACGAAGAATCCGAAGAGCCCGAGCAGCGGCAAACCGGTAAGCATCCACGGCCGCAGCATCCTGGAGGTACAGCTCACCGGACTCGGCTATCCAGCGGACACCGGCGTCAAGCCCTATTCGGGGCCCAACCCGATCGCGGGCGTCCACCAGGTCCGGCAGGTGTATCTGACCAGCGTATTCGAGGGCCAGGCGACCGGCTTCGTCGGCATCGACGGACACAACCCCGCCGTCCGGATCAGCTCGCTGACCAAACCGATCCGGGTTGTCGTCGACATCTCGCACACGCGGTAGTCGACAGCTCACCCGCGATCAACCCAAGTGCGCCTGGGCGCCCGAGTTCTGCTTGTCGGTGCGCTCCAGCCGACTCTCGGTCATGGAGGCGATCTGGTCGACGATCACTCGCATCCGCGCGGTGTCGTTCTCGGCCGCCTCCCACATCGGGACCAGGATCGGGTCGAGACCACCGGGCGCGGCGGCCGTGAGCCATTCGGCCACCCGGTGGATCCGCTCGCGCTGGCGCGCCTGATTGGCACGATGGCGCTCATTGGAGAAGATGTAGCGCAGCGCAAGGGTTTTCAGCGTCGCCACCTCGGCTGCGACCAGCGGGTCGACGACGAGGTCGGCGTCGTAGCGGCTCACCGGCCGCCTGTCCACCGCGGCCCGGGTGCCTTCGATGGCCGCCGACGCGAACCGGCCGATCAGTTCGCTCGTGAGCCGCTTGAGCGCAACAGAGGCGTCGAGGGTGCCGTCGAATGCGCCGGCGGCCTTGACGATGTCCATCTTCGACAGCCGCTCCGATGCGTCGATGAGGGCGTTCTCGTCGAGTCCGTCGAACTCCATCATCCCGATCTCGGCGAGGGCACGCCGATCACTCGGATCGGCCAGCGTCCGCAGGTCGATGCGGTTGGCGATCACCCCGTCCTCAAGGTCGTGGACCGAGTAGGCGACGTCGTCGGACCAGTCCATCACCTGCGCTTCAAGGCACTTCTTGTCGCCGGGCGCGTCGCGGCGAATCCAGTCGAGGATGTGCTTGTCGTCGTCGTAGGCACCGAACTTGACCTTGGGCGGGCGCCGGGTCCACGGATACTTCAGCGTGGCGTCGAGCGAGGCCCGGGTGAGGTTGAGGCCGGCGCTGGAACCGTCGGCGTACACGATCTTCGGTTCGAGCCTGCTCAGGATCCGCAGGTTCTGCGCGTTGCCCTCGAATCCGCCGTGGTCGGCGGCGAACGTGTTCAGTGCGCGTTCGCCGTTGTGTCCGTACGGCGGATGCCCGATGTCGTGGGCGAGGCCGGCGAGTTCTACGAGGTCGGGTTCGCAGCCGAGGCCGATCGCGATGCCCCGGCCGATCTGCCCGACCTCCAGCGAGTGGGTGAGCCGCGTCCTGGGTGTGTCGCCCTCCCGTGGTCCGACCACCTGGGATTTGTCGGCGAGGCGACGCAGCGCGGCACAGTGCAGGACTCGGGCACGATCGCGCGCGTAGTCGCTGCGGTGGTCGGTGCGGGTACCCGGAAGGCTTGCCACCTTGGCCGCCTCCGGGACGATCCGTTCGACGGCTTCCTCACCGTAGAAGGCGGTTGCCGGGGCGCCGGGCGCGAGAGCCGGATTAACCATGCCCCCAGTATCCATGGCCGCGTTCACGCCCGGCCGGGTGTCCCCTGCGGTCAGTCGTTCACCCAGCCGCGCGCAACCGCGAAGTCGGTCATCCGGCGGCGGATCGCCACGATCTGCGCGGCGGTCAGGTCGTCGGCCGAATCAAGGAGCAGTTCGGTGATCTCCTCGGAGAAGGCGGCGGCGTCGAGCGCACCCGGCCCGCCACGACCACGTCGCGGTCCCCTGTCGTGTCCGCGGTCATGGCCCCTGTCGTGTCCGCGATCGTGGTTGCGGTCATTGCCGCGATGACCACCACCGTCCCGATCCTCGCGACGATGGGCGCGGGCACCCGCACCGTCGTCGGCGGCCGGTTCGGTCACCGCCACGTTGGTGGCCTTGGACCCGCGGTCGGTGTCCTCGACGTCGAACGACACCTTGGCGCCGGGCTTGAGCAGACCTTCATCGATGTCGATGTCGTTGATGTGCAGGAACACATCGGCACCGCCCGAGTCGGGCGCGAGGAACCCGAATCCCCGGTTCGCGTCGTAATGGACAACCTTGCCGCTCTCGGCCATAACTCACTCACTCTCACTGCGTCGCGGGCACCATGGACCCCTTGTCCCCCGCAACACCTGCATCAGGAACAGGAAATTGCTGGGTCAACTATGACAGAACACGGCTGGTCACGGCGACTCAACGATCCACAAGGACAGTCGCCGGGCAGCCGCGCGGGCTCACGCTCCGACGAGCTTGCCACCGAGGTACTCGACGACCTTGTCGAGGGCAACGCGCTCCTGGCTCATGGTGTCGCGCTCGCGGACGGTGACGGCCTGATCATCGAGGGTGTCGAAGTCGACGGTCACGCAGAACGGTGTGCCGATCTCGTCCTGGCGGCGGTAACGCTTGCCGATGCCCTGCGCGTCGTCGAATTCGACGTTCCAGTGCTTGCGCAGTTCGGCGGCCAGATCACGGGCCTTGGGCGAGAGCTTTTCGTTGCGCGAGAGCGGCAGGACCGCGGCCTTGATCGGTGCGAGGCGCCGATCGAGCTTGAGCACGGTGCGGGTGTCGGTGCCGCCCTTGGCGTTGGGCACCTCCTCCTCCACCAACGCGTCGCACAGGAAGGCCATCAGCGAACGCGTCAGGCCGGCCGCCGGCTCGATAACGTACGGCGTGTACCGATCACCCGAAGCCTGGTCGAAGAACGACAGGTCCTCGCCGGAATGCTCGGAATGGGTGGACAGATCGAAGTCGGTGCGGTTGGCAACCCCTTCGAGCTCGCCCCACGGATTGCCCGCGAAACCGAACTTGTACTCGACGTCGACGGTCCGCTTGGCGTAGTGCGACAGCTTTTCCTTCGGATGTTCGAACAACCGCAGATTCTCGGGATCGATACCGAGTTCGACGTACCAGTTGAGACGCTGGTCGATCCAGTACTGATGCCATTGTTCGTCGTCGCCGGGTTTGACGAAGAATTCCATCTCCATCTGCTCGAACTCGCGGGTGCGGAAGATGAAGTTGCCCGGGGTGATCTCGTTGCGGAAACTCTTGCCGATCTGGGCGATTCCGAACGGAGGCTTCTTGCGGGCGGTGGTCATCACGTTCTTGAAATTGACGAAGATGCCCTGCGCGGTCTCGGGCCGCAGGTAGTGCAGACCCTCTTCGGTCTCGATCGGGCCGAGGTAGGTCTTGAGCATCATGTTGAAGTCGCGTGGCTCGGTCCATTGCCCCTTGTTGCCGCAGTCGGGACACACGATCTCCGACATCGGCACCGACTCCGGATCATCGATGCCCTTCTTCTCGGCGTACGCCTCCTGCAGATGATCCTGCCGGTGCCGCTTGTGACAACTCAGGCATTCGACGAGCGGATCGTTGAACACCGCGACATGCCCGGAGGCCACCCACACCTGGCGCGGCAGGATCACCGACGAATCCAGGCCGACGACGTCCTCGCGGCCGGTCACCATCGACCGCCACCACTGCCGCTTGATGTTCTCCTTGATCTCCACCCCCAGCGGGCCGTAGTCCCAGGCAGAGCGTGTTCCGCCGTAGATCTCACCGCACGGGTACACCAGGCCCCGGCGTTTGGCGAGATTGACGACGGCATCGACTTTCGACTGCGGGGCCACGGTTAACTGATCTCCGATGAGTAGTGGGTTGAACGGCAACCCATACAGGGTACCGCCCGATTCTCCGGCCCCCACCTGCGCCGTCCCGGATGAAAACCATTTCCTTTAAACTGGTCGCAGCCCAGCCCGAGCAGCCCGGAAGGATAGGCGATGAGCACTGCGGCAACCCCGGACGACCTGCCCGCACGCGAGGCGGCGAGTGAACTGCTGCGCGCTCTGGCATCGCCCACCCGGATCGGGATCGTGCTGTCCCTTCGGACCGGGTTCAAATGCGTGCACGAACTGGTCGGCGAACTCGGACTCAGCCAGCCCCTGGTCAGCCAGCACCTGCGGGTCCTCAAGGACGCCGGTGTGGTCCGCGGCCGGCGCAACGGCCGCGAGATCATGTACGAACTCGTCGACGATCACGTCGCCCACATCGTCACCGACGCCCTCATCCACGCATCCGAACCGCATGACACTCCCGACGGTGCGACCGGGCAGACCGCGAGCGTTCGGACCCACGAGTGAGCGCTCCCGACGACACCAAATCGGGCCCGGTCACCGGTGTCCGCTCCACCCGCCAGCGGGCCGCGATCGCCGACGCCCTCGCCGCCTCCGACGACTTCCTGTCCGCGCAGGAACTGCACGACCAGCTCAAGCGGCGCGGCGAATCGATCGGCCTGACCACCGTCTACCGGAATCTGCAGGCACTGAGCCAGAGCGGACAGATCGACGCGCTGTGGGACGGATCGGGTGAGACCCGCTATCGACACTGCTCGGCAGGCCACCACCATCACCTGGTGTGCCGATCCTGCGGCACCACCGTCGAACTGCAGGCCGAACCCGTCGAGGAGTGGGCCGCGCGGGTGGCCGCCGAGCACGGGTTCACCGGCATCAACCACACGGTCGAGGTGTTCGGCCACTGTACCTCTTGCACTCAACAGTGAGGGCCTCTTGCACTCAACAGTGAGGGCCTCTTGCGGCGAACGGTAGATCCCTAACCCAACGTCTCGCCGAGGTCCGCACCCGAGGACAACACGATGTGCAGCAAGGTCAGCAACGCGTCGTCGTCGAGAGTCCCGGCCGGGAACGTGTAATACAGCAGGACATCGGTGATGGGTTTGTCGAAGTCGGAGCGCCGCAACGACCCGAAACCGAGTCGTGCATCGGCCGTTTCGACCATGTCCCGCAGCGCCTCGGAGTTGGTGACCCGGTCGGCTACCAGCTGAATCACGCTCACGACGTCCAGGCCCGGTGCGAGCGAAAGCGCCCGCAGCGATGCCCGGGTGCCGCCTACTGTCAGCACCACCGACTCGTCGTCGGCGCTCACCACATCGCCGAGTTGCCCGACGATCCCGGCGATCCGGTTCATCAGATCCGCTGCCTCCGGGCCGGTCATTTCTTCACACCCCCGAAACGACGGTCGCGTTCGGCGTACTCCAGGCATGCGGCCCACAGGTCGCGCCGGTCGAAGTCGGGAAACAGCTTCTCCTGGTACACCATTTCGGCGTACGCCGACTGCCACAGCAGGAAGTTGGAGATCCGCTGCTCCCCGGACGGCCGCAGGAACAGGTCGACATCCGGCATGTCGGGCTCGTCGAGATATTTTGCGAACGATGCCTCGGTGATCCGTTCCGGATCGATCTCGCCGCGCGCCGCACGCCGGGCGATTTCCCTTGCCGCATCAGCAATTTCAGCGCGCCCACCGTAGTTGACGCACATCGTCAGCGTCATCACGGTGTTGTCCTTGGTCAGTTCCTCGGCCACCTCGAGCTCGCGGATGACGCTGCGCCACAACCGAGGCCGGCGCCCGGCCCACCGCACCCGCACGCCCATCTCGTTCATCTCGTCGCGGCGGCGGCGGATCACGTCCCGGTTGAAGCCCATCAGGAACTTCACCTCGTCCGGGCTGCGCGACCAGTTCTCCGTCGAGAAGGCGTACGCCGACAGCCATCCCACCCCCAACTCGATACAGCCGCACACCGCATCCATGAGCACGGCCTCGCCGCGTTTGTGCCCTTCGGTGCGCGGCAATCCGCGGTCCTGGGCCCAGCGGCCGTTACCGTCCATGACGAGCGCGACATGCCGGGGCACGAACTCGGCCGGGATCGCCGGCGCGACGGCACCGCTCGGATGTGGATCGGGCGGACGAACCTGTGTGACGGGCCCGGCCACCCGCCGACCCGGACGCAACGCCATCTCCATCGGCTCCTCTCGGTGTGCACCCGTCACAAACCCCACCAATAGCCGTCACAATCGCAATTATTGACGTGCCGACCCGTATCGGTGGGGTTTAGGACGGCTCAGCGCCCACACTATGCGGCGCCGACCGTTCGATCAGCGGCAGGGTTCGCAGCTGCCGCTCCAGATGCCACTGCAGGTGCGCGGCGGTCAGTCCGCTCGCCTGACGGCTCACCGAGTCGCTCACCGAGTCGATTGCCCCCCATTCGCCCCGGTACAGCGCGTCCATCAGCTCCAGCACACCGGGCGACGGTGTCGCGGCGCCTGGCGGACGGCACAGTACGCAGACCGCCCCACCGGCGGCGACGTGAAAGGCCCGGTGCGGTCCCGGACGCCCACACCGGGCGCACTCACTGAGCGATGGCATCCAGCCGGCGTACGACATCGCCCGCAGCAGAAATGCGTCGAGGATCAGTTCGCGCGGCCGCCGGTCCTCGGCCAGCGCCGTCAGCGCTCCCACCGTCAGCTGGTGCAACCGGGCGGCCGGGGCACGCTCCTCACCGGCAAGCCGTTCGGCGGTCTCGACGATAGCGCAGCCCGTCGTGTACCGGCCGTAGTCGGCGGCGATCACGTCGCAGAACGCGTGCAACGTGTGCGCCTGGGTGATGGTGTCCAGATTGCGTCCCGGGTACAGGTGCAGATCCACGTGCGCGAACGGTTCCAGACGCGCCCCGAACTTGGACCGGGTCCGCCGCACCCCCTTGGCGACGGCCCGGACCAGTCCGTGTTCGCGGGTGAGCATCGTGATGATGAGGTCGGCCTCCCCCAGCTTGTGCCGGCGCAGGACCACCGCTTCATCCCGGTAGATCCGCACGGGTCAGAATCCCATGCGCCGCAGCTGTTTGGGGTCGCGTTGCCAGTCCTTGGCCACCTTGACGTGCAGGTCCAGGTACACCTTGGTGCCCAGCAGCTTTTCGATCTGCGTCCGTGCGGCCGTGCCCACTTCTTTGAGCCGGGCACCCTTCTTGCCGATGATGATGCCCTTCTGGCTGTCGCGTTCGACGTACAGGATCGCGTGCACGTCCACCATCGGCGGTTGATCGTCGCGGCGGTCCTCCCGGTCGATGACCTCTTCGATCACCACGGCCAGCGAGTGCGGCAGTTCATCACGCACCCCCTCGAGCGCGGCCTCGCGGATGAACTCGGCCATCAGGACCTGTTCGGGTTCGTCGGTCAGTTCGCCATCGGGGTAGAACGCGGGCCCGGGTTCGACGAGGGAGACCAGCAGATCGGCGAGCACGTCGAGCTGTTTGCCCGACTTCGCCGACACCGGTACCACCTCGCTGTCGGGGCCGAGCAGGTCGGCCAACGCGATGAGCTGCGCGCCGACCCTGTCGGGAGTGACTCGGTCGATCTTGGTGACCACGCCGAGAACCGTTGTGCGCGGAGCCATCTCACGGACCTGTTTGACGATCCAGCGGTCGCCGGGACCGATCGGCTCATCGGCGGGGATGCACACCCCGATCACGTCGACCTCCGAATAGGTGTCGCGCACAAGATCATTGAGGCGCTGACCGAGCAACGTGCGCGGCCGGTGCAGGCCGGGTGTGTCCACGAGGATGAGTTGGGCGTCGTCGCGGTTGACGATGCCGCGGATCGTGTGCCGCGTGGTCTGCGGCCGGTTCGACGTGATGGCGATCTTCTCACCGACGAGCGCGTTGGTGAGCGTGGACTTGCCGGTGTTGGGCCTGCCGACGAAACAGATGAAGCCGGAACGGAACTCCCCCGTCGTCGTCTTGCCGCTCATCGGGCCACAACCTTCGACACGACGGCCCCCTTCAGATCGGTGATCAGCGTGTACGCGCCGCGACTGATCTCGGCGACGAGGTCCAGCCCCGGATCGTCGTCCGCACCGCCGACGATCACGGCGGCCTCGAACGACTGCGCACCGCTCGACAGCGCCGTCGCCGCCGCCACCTGCAACGCGGTGAGTGTGAGCGCGGACGTCGCCACGGGCGCACCGGCGTAGGTCCGGCCGTCGCCGTCACGCACCGCGGCGCCCGAAGTGGTCTCGGCGCGCGCCAGCGCACCCCGGGCGAGCACGATCAGTTTGTCGTCCTCCGGGACGGGTGCACTCATCGAGATTCCTTGCTGTGAGATTCCTTCGCGGAAGGATGGCCGTCACCGGAATCGGCGCCCTCACCGTGATCGCCGACCTCTTCGGGAAGCCGCACCCGCCGCACGAGAACCGTAGTGATCCGTTGTCTTCCTTGATGATTCGGGCCACCCTCAGCAATGAGCAGCAGACCTTCAGCCTCCACCTCCGCGCCGGGTAGCGGCACCCGCCCGAGCCGCAGACCGACCAGGCCACCGACGGTCTCCACCTCGTCGTCATCGATGTCGAGGTCGAACAACTCGCCGAGATCCTCGACGGGCAGACGCGCCGACACCCGGTAAACGCCGTCACCGAGTTCCTCGACCGGAGCCACCTCGTCGGTGTCGTACTCGTCGGTGATCTCACCGACGATCTCCTCCAGCACGTCCTCGATGGTGACCAGGCCCGCGATGCCGCCGTACTCGTCCACCAGCAGCGCCATGTGGTTGCGGGTGCGCTGCATGTCGGCGAGCACCTTGTCCAGCGGTTTGGAGTCCGGGATGAACTCGGCGGGCCGCATCAGCTCGGACACCGGCATGGTGGACGCCGGAACGAACTGATCGCCCGGGCGCACACTCATCGGACCGTCACCGGCACCGAGCGCATGCGCGACGACGTCCTTCAGATAGAGCACACCCAGAATGTCGTCCGGATTCTCCCCGATCACCGGTATGCGTGAATGTCCTGATCGCACAGCGAGATTCGCGGCCTGCGTAATCGTCTTGTCGGCCTCGATCCAAATCATCTCCGGACGCGGCACCATCACCTCACGCGCGTTGGTGTCACCGAGATCGAACACCGACTGGATCATCTTGCGTTCACCGGCCGCCACCACCCCGCTCGCCTCGGCCAGGTCGACCACCTCACGCAACTCCACCTCCGTCGCGAAGGGACCGTTGCGGAAGCCCTTGCCCGGAGTAAGCGCGTTACCGACCAGGATCAGCAGCCGAGTGATCGGCGTGAACAGCACACCGAGAATCTGCAATAGAAACGCCGACGCGAGCGACAACGAGTAGGCGTGCTGGCGGCCCAACGTCCGCGGACCCACCCCGACGGCCACGTACGAGATGACCGCCATCGCGGCCACCGTCACCAGCAGGCCCCAGCCGACGCCCAGACCCGAATCGGTGAGCACCACCGCGATCAGGGCAATGGCGGTGGTTTCGCACGCCACGCGCAGCAGGACGGCCAGACCCACATAGACACCACGGGCTTCGAGAATCTTCTCCAGCCGCGCTGCGCCCGCCCGCCTGTCCTTGACCAGGTCCTCGACCCGGGCGGCGGAGACTGTCGACACCGCGGCGTCGATCGCGGCGAACAATCCCCCCACACCCATGGCGACCACCGCGGCGACGACCAGCCACAGGTCGTGGGGAGTCTTCACCGCGCGTCCTCGCCGCCGGGTACCGGACCGGAGCCGACGCCCGCGCCACCGGTGAACCCGATGTTGTCGAGCAACCGGTCGTCCTTCGCGGACTGCCGGGCACGCTGTGCGACTCGATGTCGCTCGGCATAGAACTCATCGATGATCTTGGCCTGCAGACCGAACATCTCGCGTTCCTCGTCGGGTTCGGCGTGGTCGTAGCCCAGCAGGTGCAGCACGCCGTGGACAGTGAGCACGGACAATTCGTGCTCGAACGAGTGCCTGGCCTCCTTGGCCTGCCGCGCCGCGAACTCCGGACACAGTACGATGTCGCCGAGCAGCGCCGGACCCGGCTCGGAACTGTCCGGCCTGCTGCCGGGCACGAGTTCGTCCATCGGGAAGCTCATCACGTCGGTGGGTCCGGGCAGGTCCATCCACTGCACGTGCATGTCGGCCATCGTGTCCAGGTCCACGCACAGCACCGACAGTTCGGCGGCCGGGTTGACGTCGAGGGCGGCGATCGCGAACCGGGCCGCGTCCAGGATCAGCTGATCGGGGAC
Source organism: uncultured Gordonia sp. (assembly GCF_937858515.1). Lineage (NCBI taxonomy): Bacteria > Bacillati > Actinomycetota > Actinomycetes > Mycobacteriales > Gordoniaceae > Gordonia > uncultured Gordonia sp. The sequence continues at coordinate 36,079 of NZ_CALLZT010000068.1, forward strand.
CTCGACCCCTGATTCATTGGCGAATTCGATGGTCATGAGCGCCGTCCTTGGGCCGTGGCGCGCCGCTCGGCGCGGTTGCCCGACAGTTGCGACTCGGCCCGACCGTAGGCGTCGACGATATCGGCGACCAGCCGGTGCCGCACGACGTCGGCGCTGGTGAGTTGCGCGAAATGGATGTCGTCGATGCCGTCGAGGATGCGGGTGGCCGCGGCCAGCCCGCTCTGCGACGCCCCCGGCAGGTCGACCTGGCTGATGTCGCCGGTGACGACGATCTTGGAACCGAATCCGAGCCGGGTCAGAAACATCTTCATCTGCTCGCCGGTGGTGTTCTGCGCCTCGTCGAGGATGATGAACGAATCGTTGAGGGTGCGCCCGCGCATGAACGCCAGCGGGGCCACCTCGATCACTCCGGCCTCCATCAGTTTGGGGATGTTCTCCGGGTCCATCATGTCGTGCAGCGCGTCGTACAGCGGCCGCAGATAGGGGTCGATCTTCTCGCTGAGGGTGCCTGGCAGGAAACCGAGACGTTCGCCGGCCTCGACGGCGGGCCGGGTCAGGATGATGCGGGTGACCTCTTTGGACTGCAGCGCCTGCACGGCCTTGGCCATCGCCAGGTAAGTCTTGCCGGTACCGGCCGGGCCCAGCCCGAACACGATGGTGTGTTTGTCGATGGCGTCGACGTAGTGCTTCTGATTGAGCGTCTTGGGGCGGATCGTCTTGCCGCGCCGAGACAGGATGTCGAGCGAGAGCACCTCGGCGGGCGAATCACCGGTGTTCTGCGACAGCATCGACACGCTGCTGCGCACCAGGTCCGGGGTCAGCGGGGTGCCGCGGCGAACCAGGTCGAGCAGTTCGGTCAGCACCCGCTCGGAACCGGCCACATCCTCGGGAGCCCCGCTGAGCGTCACCCGGTTGCCGCGCACATGGATGTCGGCGGGCAGCAGCTTCTCGAGTGCGCGGAGGTTCGCATCGTTGGTACCGAGCAGTGCGAAAACCACGTCGGGAGCTATTTCGGTGGTTGACGTGACCGCAGACGGCCGACCGGTGCGTCCGGACGAATCGGGGTTGTCGTCACTCACGTACTGAATCACTCCTTGAACTACACGGCATCGGTGAAGGCCAGTCTAACCCGCATCGACGGACAACCCGGACTCGATATCGGCGCGCTCAGATACCGAGCACACGGGCGGTTTCGCGGTTCGCGCGGCTGCGCGGGTCGCAGAACGCACTGTGCCCCTCGTCCGGCACCTCCACCAGTTCGGCGGACTGCCCGCGCTCGGTCATCCGGTCCACATAGCGGCGACTCACGATCGGCGGAATCGTCGTGTCGTCGGCGGCGTGGATGGCCACCACATGCGCGTCGAACGGTTCCTGCGCCCACGGCGACGCCTCTCGGTACAGGTGCGGCGCCTCCTCGTAGGGCCTGCCGACGAGGGCGAGCACCGACTCGCTGCCGCTGCGGGCCGCGGCCTCCAGGTTCAGCGCGGCCGACTGGGCGACGACGGTACTGATCGTGGTGTTCCGGGTCCGGGCGCGAAGCTGCGCCGTCGACCACACCGCGAGCTGACCACCCGCCGAGTGCCCCACCACCGCGACCTGCGACCAGTCGACACGGCCGGCCACCAGTGGGTCGAGGGCCTCGGGCACCAGGTCATCGAGGGCCTTGATCGCGGCGACGGCATCGCGTCCGGTGCCCGGCCAGCCACCGCCCGGCTCGCCCACGCGCCGGTATTCGATGCTCCACACCAGGGCCCCGAGTTCGGCGTACTGCCGGGCGATCGCGGACTGGATCGTCAGCGAGAATTCGGCGGACCAGTATCCGCCGTGGATCAGCACGATGGGGCGCATGCGCCGCTCGTCTGCGCCGGTTCCGGCGGCGTGGTAGATGTGTCCGAAGTTCGACGGCGAGTCACCGTAGGCCACCTTCACCCGGTTGACCGGTACCCGCTGGGCGTTCATCGGGACCATCGCTGGGTCATGACACCGATCGCGCCGAGTGCGACTGCGGCGGCGGTGGCCGTGCGCAGCACCTCGGGGCCGAGCTGAACGGCGGTCGCGCCGAGCGCCGTCAGATCGGCCAGCTCGTTGTCGTCGATGCCGCCTTCAGGCCCGATGACCAGCACGATCTCCTTCGCATCCGCGAGCGGCAGCGTCGCAAAGCCGGTGCCCGCCTCCTCGTGCAGCACCGCGACAACCCCGCCGGCGGCCATCGCGGCGGCGCACCGGAACCGCACATCGGTGGTGCCGGCCAAAGCCGTGATCTCCGGAACCCACGCCCGGCGCGCCTGCTTGGCAGCCGCCTCGGCGGCCTGCTCCCACTTCCGGATGCCCTTGTCGGACTTGCCGGTCCAACGGGACACGCACCGGGCGGCCTGCCACGGCACGATGCGGTCGGCGCCGGCCTGGGTGGCCAGGTCGACGGCCAGTTCGGACCGTTCGGCCTTGGGCAGGGCCTGCACCACGGTCACCGCCGGACGCGGCCGGTCGGTGAAGGTGAACGTACGGACCTTCGCCCGCAATTTGTCCTTGCCGGCGACCTCGGTGACCTCGCAGTCCGCGACCGATCCGCGGCCGTCGCCGATGCGGATGATCTCGCCGGGGCGTACCCGCACCACGGTCACGGCATGCCTGCCCTCGGGCCCGCTCACCAGCACCTCCGCACCCGCCGACGGCACCGACTCCACCCAGAACAGTGGTGCGCCCATCAGGTCAGCGGGTCGCGAACGCGTTGCGCAGGCGTGAGAAGAACCCGCCCGGTGCCGTGGCCACCGATGCGTCGACAACGGCCGGGCCGGTGGCACTGAGCGCCTGAAAATCGCGCAGCGCCACAGTCTGGGCCGCATCGAGCTTGGTGGGCACCACCACGTCCAGGTGTGCGTGCAGCATGCCCCGGACCCCGGTGTTCAGATGCGGCATACCCTGCCCGCGCACCTTGATCACGTGGCCGGGCTGGGTGCCCTGCGGGATGGTGATCGTCACCGGATCACCCAGGATCGACTCGACGGTCACCTCACCGCCGAGCGCGGCGTCGGCGATCGGGACGGTGATGGTGCAGTGCAGGTCGTCCTTGTCACGGACGAACACGTCGTGACGCTTCTCGGCGATCTCGACGTACAGGTCGCCGGCAGGACCGCCACCGGGCCCGACCTCACCCTGGCCGCTGAGCCGCACCTGCATCCCGGCCTCGACACCCGCCGGGATCTTGACGGTCATCGTGCGCCGTGACTTGACGCGCCCATCGCCGCCGCACTTGCCGCACGGATCGGAGATCACCTCGCCCACGCCATGGCAGGTGGGGCATTCGCGCACGGTCATCACCTGACCGAGGAACGAACGCTGCA